>NZ_SOHC01000060.1:0-50292 GCF_004403955.1 Cryobacterium sp. TMT1-2-1 | reverse complement strand
CCGCCTCGCCCGCGTTGTCGGCGGCGAGCGGTGTCCCGCCGGCCGTGCTGCCGCCGGCCAGCAGCGCGGCAGCGACCGAGACGAGGATGGCGCCGGCCCCGGCCAGGATCCAGAACAGCCACCGCCGAGCCGAAACCCCGAGGGTCGGGGTCAGCGCGGGCGCGTTCGTGCCGTCCGGCCGCTCCCGCAGCGTGGCCGTCACGGCGCTGCCGACTCGAACAGAACGTCCAGGCGGCGCGGACGCGCGGCGCGCAGGGCCAGTTCCAGGGCCCGGACCTGCAGGTAGTCGGGCTCCGTTCCCTGGTCGCCGAGATAGCGCAGGCGGTCGAAGCGCCGGGCGGCCTCGGCCAGGCCCGCGGCGTGCTCCGGGAAGGCTCCTGCCGCGCGGTCGGCGAAGGCGTGCGCGGTCGTGCCGGGCGTCACCAGCAGCACGGAGCGCTCGATGAGCCCCCGGGCCAGGGCCCGGAACGTTTCCTGGGCCGCGAGGGTCCAGTCCCCGCCGGCGGCCGCGGCGGCGGCCGCACGGCGGAGGTCTTCGGAGCTGCGCCGGTCGTCCGCGCCGAACAGTTCCGCGGCGGTGGTGCTGCGCCGAGCCCGCCGCGGCGGGCCGAAAATGAGGTACGCGGCCACCAGGGCCGCCCCGAGCAGCACCGTCAGGACGAGCGGAACCCAGGGTGCCAACAGGCTGTCGGAGGGGGCGGTGAGCGAGCCGAACCAGTCGAGGACGGCCTTCGACAGCCGGTCGAACCAGGTCGGCCTGGCGGCCTGGTAGGCGCCCTTCGCCAGCTCTTCGCGCAGCCACTGCCGGGCTTCCGGCGCGTCGGGATCGATCATGCCCGGGGGGCGCCCGTGTCCCGGCCGGGTGCCACGAGGTACGGGTCATCCGCCCCGGCCGATTCGACGAAGCGCTGAAGGTCCAGGTCCAGGCCCTCCTTGCGCATCCGCAGGTCGATGTAGATCAGGGCGGTTGTGGCGGATTGGATGACCGCGGTCACGGCGCCGAGCACCAGCGCGGTGAAAATGATCAGCACGTACAAGACGATGGACGGAATCCAGGCCTCGAACGCGTCGTTCGGATCGACCAGGGAAACGGCGACTCCGAACAGGATGCCCAGGGGGGTGGTCACGATCTGGGCGACGACGTTGACCATCGTGGCGACCAGGAACTGCACCCCGAGGGTGCGCCAGAAATAGCCGTCGGTCAACGACCAGGACCTGCGCGCCGCCGCCCGGATTCCGAGCCGTTCGAGCACGATCAGGCTCGGCACGAGCGAGGTCTTCGTGAACAGCCAGGTGCCCAGCGCCAGCAGGGCCAGGCCGCCCACGACGCCGAGGGCCACCCCCAGCGCCACCCACGCCCCGCCCAGCGTGACGAGGAGCGCAACGCCGGCGACCATGACGCCCCCGGCCAGGAGCGCCGCGGTGCTGAGCAGGACGGCCCAGAGAACGAGCGGCCACAGGCGGCCGCCGGCCGCCCGCCAGAGCCGGCCGAGGCGGAGTTTCTCACCGAGCGTCCCCCTGGCCACCTCGACCACGATGATGCCCTGCAGCAGGGCGGATGCGATCACCGACAGCGCGATGGGCACGATGGCCGACAGCACGATCGCCACGGCAGAGCCCGCCTCGACCGCATCGCGCTCGGCCAGGGACGCGCTCTCAATCCGGCCGAGGGCGAGGAACGTGACGACGCCGACGACCACCAGGGTGACCAGGGTGATGACGGCCTGCACGATCAGGGCGCTGCCGAAGGTGGCGCGAGGGTTCCGGCGCAGCACCTGGAACGGCGCCCAGAGCAGTGTGCCGAAGCCGAGCGGACGCAGCGGGATGAGACCGGGCTTCGGCGGGGGAGTCCAGCCGGACGGCGGTCCGCCGCCGGGCTGGGGCGGGCCGTACGCACCGAAGGGCGGCGCCGGACGGTCGGCGTTCGTCGGGGGGAGCCAGTTCTGGGGGTCCGTCACCCCATCATGCTGGCATACCCGGCCGCCGAAATCACGAGGATCAGGCTACTTGCGGCACCCTCCGCTACTCTTGTGCCAGAGATTGTACGACTCGGCGTGGAATCCACGGGCGAGCTGAGCGGAACGGACGTATGAACGCACGCATTTTGGTCGTCGATGACGACATTGCGCTGGCCGAGATGATTGGCATCGTGCTGCACGGCGAGGGTTTCGAGCCCTCGTTCTGTGCCGACGGCGCCCTGGCGCTCGACGCGTTCCATGACGGCAAGCCCGACCTTGTTCTGCTTGACCTGATGCTGCCGGGTCTCGACGGAATCGAGGTGTGCCGTCTCATCCGCGCCGAATCCGGCACTCCCATCATCATGCTGACCGCCAAGTCCGACACGACCGACGTCGTCAAGGGCCTCGAGTCGGGCGCCGACGACTACATGGTCAAGCCCTTCAATCCGAAAGAGCTGGTGGCCCGGATCAAGACGCGCCTCCGCCCGACCCCGGCGGGCGCCTCGGGCAGCCTGCAGATCGGCGACCTCGTCGTGGATGCGGCCGGCCACGAGGTCAGGCGCGGCGAACAACGGATCAACCTCACCCCGCTCGAATTCGACCTGCTCCTCGCGCTCGCGTCGAAACCGCAGCAGGTGTTCACCCGGGAGATGCTCCTGGAGCAGGTGTGGGGCTACCACTACAAGGCCGACACGCGTCTCGTCAACGTGCACGTGCAGCGACTGCGCGCCAAGGTGGAAGACGACCCGGACAACCCTCGCATCGTGATGACGGTGCGCGGCGTGGGCTACCGGGCCGGCGCGGCGGGGTAGGTCCCTCGTGGCTGCTCGGTCGGGCGTGACCGGCTTCGGCTGGCGGTCCTGGCGGTCCTGGCCCCGCCAGATCGTCTCCACGTGGCGCTCATCCCTGCAATTCCGCACGGTGGGCATCACGGTGCTGCTCTCCGGCGTGGCCATCGCCCTGGTCGGCGTGTACATGTCCGTCAGTATCGGCAATGACCTGTTCCAGTCCAGGCTGAACCAGGTGCTGCTCGAGTCGAACCGGGCGACCACCGCGGCCCAGGGCATCCTGAATTCCTCCGACGCCGCCGACCGGGTGCAGGTGCAGACCCTGCTCGGCTCCGCGCGCACGCAGGTGACCGCAGCCTCGTCGAGCCGCCTGATTGCCGTGTTCCGCGTGCCGGGGCAGGAGGCGTCGACGGTGGCTCCGCAGGACTTCTCGACCTTCGGTGCCTCGACCGGTGTCATCTCCAGCGACCTGCGCGGGGCGGTGCGAGGCAACTCCGGCGAACAGTTCTGGCAGTCCGTGACGCTCTCGACGGATGAGGGCATGCAGTTCCCCGGCGTCGTCGTCGGCTCCCAGCTCACCGTGCCCGTCGCCGGCCAGTACGAGCTCTACATCGGCTACAGCTTCCAGGACGCGGAGGCCACCCTGCTGTTCGTGCAGCAGACCCTCGGCGTGGCGGGAATTGCGCTGATGCTGTTGATCGGCGCCGTCACCTGGATCGTCGTGCGTTTCGTCGTCACCCCGCTCCGGGTCGCCGCGGAAACGAGCCAGAAGCTGGCCTCCGGCGACCTCGCCGTTCGGATCCCGGAGAAGGGCGAGGATGTCATCGCCACCCTGGCCCGGTCGTTCAACGGAATGGCGGACAGCCTGCAGAGCCAGATCAAGGAGCTCGCCGACCTCTCGGAGATGCAGCAGCGGTTCGTCTCCGACGTGTCGCATGAGCTCCGCACCCCGCTGACGACGATCAGGCTGGCCGGCGACGTGCTGTACGACCAGCGTGCGAGCTTCCCTCCGGCGACCGAGCGCACCGCGGAGCTGCTGCACACCCAGGTCGAGCGGTTCGAGCTCCTGCTCAGCGACCTGCTGGAGATCAGCCGGTACGACGCCGGATCCGTCCAACTCGAGTCGGAGCCGACGAACCTCGTGCACCTCGTTCAGGACACGATCGAGGGGATGCGCTCCCTCGGCGAGTCCAAGGGCACCGACCTCCGGCTCGTCGCGCCGGGCGGCCACCTCGACGCCGACGTCGACCCGCGCCGGATCCGTCGCATCCTGAACAACCTGATCGGCAACGCGATCGAGCATGGCGAGGGGAAACCCGTCGTCGTGTCGGTCGACAGCAACGCCGGTGCGGTCGCCCTGTCGGTGCGGGACTACGGCCTGGGGATGACGGAGGCGGAGGTCGCGCATGTGTTCGACCGGTTCTGGCGGGCCGACCCGTCGCGCCGGCGCACGATCGGCGGGACCGGCCTGGGGCTGGCGATCTCGCTCGAGGATGCGACCGCGCACCGCGGTCTGCTGCAGGTCTGGTCCGCGCCGGGCCAGGGGTCCTGCTTCCGGCTGACGCTGCCGCGGGGCACGAACGGAGAACTCGTGAGTTCGCCGCTGCCGCTGCCGCCCGCGGATGCCCACCCAGTCGTCGCCGGCTTCGCCCCCGGCACAACGGAGGGCCACTATGCGTAACCGGAGATGCCGCCACCGGATCGGCTCCGGCGCCCTGGCGGTGCTCGCGGCCGCCGCCGTCCTGCTCACGGGCTGCTCGGGAATCCCGCGAGACGGGGCAGTGGAGGCCGGTCAGTCCGCCCTGCCGGACGACAACCCGGCGCCCGTGTTCCTGCCGTCCAAGCCGCTCAAGGACGGCAGCACGGATGCCATCCTGCGTGGCTTCATCGAGGCGGCGTCAAGCCCGGAGGGCAACTACGCCATCGCCCGGGAGTTCCTGACCCCGGACTACAGCAGCACCTGGGAGCCCGACGCGGGCGTCACGGTCGACGACGGGTCCGGGCGCAGCACGACGGTCGTCGACGAGACCACGATGCAGTTCTCGGTCACGCCGGTCGCCGAGGTCGATGCCAGGGGCCAGTACAGCACCGTTGATTCCTCCTCCCCGGTGCCCCTGCGCTACGAATTCGCACGGGTCGGCGGGCAGTGGCGGATCAGCGAGGCGCCCGACGGCACGGTGATCGACCGCAACACGTTCCGCGAGGTGTTCAGTGCGCAGGCGCTGTACTTCTTCGATCCGAGCTTCCGATACCTGGTGCCGGACCTGAGGTGGTTCCCGCGCGGGGCTTCGGCCCCCACGAAGATCGTCAAGGGAGTGCTCGCCGGTCCCAGCCCCTGGCTCTCCGGTGCGGTTGCGACGGCGTTTCCCGAGGGAACGAAACTCACCGCGGACGCGGTGCGGGTGGTGGCCCGGGACGCCAAGGTCGACCTCAACAGCGAGGCCCTGAACGCCGATCGGGTCTCCCTGCAACGCATGGAGGCGCAGCTTTCCCGCAGCCTCCCACCCGGTCTGACCGCAACGATCACCATCAACCAGAACTCACAGGACATCGGCGAGATGGGCTCGAACGCCCCGATCGCGAATCCACGCGTCGACGCCCGGGCCCTGCTGCTGCGGGACGGGAAGTTCGGATTCCTGGCGGCCAGCGGGGCAGCCCTCACGCCGATTGCCGGTATCTCGGAGCCGGTCGCCGCCCTGAAGCCGAGGGCCGTCACGCTCTCTCCCGGCCAGGCCATGGCCGCCGTGCTGACGGATGCCGGCGTGTACGGCGTCCGGGTCGGCGACGACCCGGTGCGACTCGATCCCCGCTCGGGCCTGATCGCTCCCTCCATCGACTCCGACGGCTACGTCTGGTCGGTGCCGTCGGCGCGGCCCGGCGAACTGTTCGTGTACACCCTCGCCGGCAAGGCGATCGCCGTTCCGGCGCCCTGGCAGGAGGCCTCGTCGATCGTGTCGCTGGACGTGTCCCGCGACGGTACCCGGCTGCTGGCCCTGTTGCGATCGGGGACAGACTCCCTTTTCGTCGTCGCGGCGATCAAGCGCGACAACAACGCGGTTCCGGTCGGCCTCGGCGAGCCCGTCGTGCTGTCTTCGGGCGCGGGCCTCCCGCTCGACGCGACCTGGATCGACGAGCTGACCGTGGGGTCGCTCATCCGGTTGCCCAGCGGGGAGGAACGCATCGTCGCCCAGCAGATCGGCGGCGGGACCACTGTGCTCGAGTCGGCGCCCGGCAGCGTCTCCATCGCCGGAAGCAACACCGTGCGGGAGCTGCGCGCCCTGTCGGCGGGGGGAGCCCTCCAGGTGCAGCGGGGGGTCGGCTGGCAGGAGCGCATCGACGAGGTCGTGCTCATCGCCACGCAGCAGGGTATTGCCGGCTAGGGCCTCCCTCCCGAGATGCCTCCCTCCTGGCACGCGCTCGTCCAGGCTGAGATGCGGACAAAGCACCCTCAGCTTCACGAGGAAGGTTCGTTGTCCGCAACTCAACCGGACGACGCCGGGGATGCGCGCGCTGCGGCCAATCCTGAACAGCACGATCTGGCGAAGGGACCGCACCGACCGGGGCTTCGCCTGTGGCCGGGGGGCCGGCCGAGCGCAGGATGGCCGCATGGGCCACCTCGACGCCGTCCGCCGCGCCGGACTCGACGCCTGGGGCGTGGTGCTCCCCACCGAGTGCAGCGGCTGCGGAGCGCCCGACCGGTCGCTCTGCGAGGAATGCCGCATGGCGCTCCGCCCCGCGGTGCACCCGTGCAGCCGGGACGACGTGCCGGTCTGGTCGGGCCTGGACTACTCCGGGGTGGCCAGGCGAGTCCTGGGCGCATTCAAGGATGGCGGCCGCACCGACGCGGCGGCCACGCTCGCGGTGCCCCTCCGGCTGGCCGTCGCAGCCGCGCTCGCGGCATCCGCCGCGGGCGGCCGTGTTCCGGACGACCGCGGCGTGCACCTGGTGACCATCCCGGCGTCCCGGAAGGCCTGGCGAGCCCGGGGCTTCCATCCCGTCGAACTGCTGCTGGCCAGGGCCGGCCTCGCCGGGACGCCCGTGCTCCGGCAGGTCGGCGGCACCACGGACCAGGTCGGTCTCGGACGCGAGGCCCGCGCCCGGAACAGGCACGGCTCGTTGCTCGCGCGGAGGCCGCTGGGGGGCTTCCGCTGCGTCGTCGTCGACGACATCCTGACCACCGGCGCGACGATCCTGGAGGCCCGGCGCGCCGTGCTCGAGGCGGGCGGCGAGGTGCTCGGACTGGCCACCCTCGCGGAAACGCGGCGGCTTTTCCCGGCCGCTGGACACTCCCCGGGAACTGGCAGGTGAAACGGGTGACTTATCCCGCACACCGGGCTACGGTGTTGTTAACGGCGCGCAACGATCGCCCAGAATCAGGGCGGTCCGCCGGATCTGGAGGTCGTCATGGAAACTAATATCGTTGGACGTAACCTGGGCATCACAGATCGGTTCCGGCAATACGCCCTCGACAAGTCCGAGAAGATCGCGGCCCTCGCCGACAAGGCCCTCGCCCTCGAGATCAGGGTGAGCCGCCATCGCGAGAAGAACGAGCGCACCGGTGCCGCCGGCAAGGACCGAGTCGAACTGACCCTGATCGGCAAGGGGCCCATCGTGCGTGCCGAGGCCGACGGCTCCGACAAGTACGCGGCGTTCGACGTCGCCCTCGGCCGGCTCCTGGAGCGCGTCCGCCGGGCGAAGGACCGTAAGAAGGTGCACCGCGGCGGCGCCCACCGCCCCACCTCGCTGCAGGAGGCCACCGCCGGGGGCTTCAGCGTCGTCGACATCACCCCGGCGGATGTGGAAACGCTCGAACGCGTGCGCACGGGAGGGATCCCGATCGTCACCGAGGAACACCCGGCCGAGCCGGCCGAAGAGGAGTACTGCCCGGTCGTGATCAGGCGCAAGGTCTTCGCCGCGGCGCCGATGACCGTGGACGACGCCCTCTACTTCATGGAGCTCGTCGGCCACGACTTCTACCTCTTCCAGGACGCGGAAACCAAGCGTCCGAGCGTCGTCTACCGGCGCAAGGGCTGGGACTACGGCGTCATCGAACTTGACGACAAAGCGGAAGAATTGCGCGAGGCGTAGGCCGCTGCCAGCCGACCCAGCCTGTGACCAACTAGCATTGCTATAGTTGCCGGCTGGGTCGGCGCTACGTGCGTCCGACCGGACGACAGGCGCGTCCGCGCGCCGTGACGACTAGTGGAGTGCATTCGTGGCCTCAATTCTGGAAAAGGTTCTTCGTGTAGGCGAGGGGCGCGTTCTGCGCCGCCTCGAGAACTATGCGAAGGCGATCAACGCGCTGGAAGAAGACTTCCGACACCTCACCGACGAGGAGCTGAAGAACGAGACCGTGCAGCTGCGCGAGCGGTACTCGAACGGCGAATCGCTGGACGACCTGCTGCCCGAGGCGTTCGCCGCGGTGCGCGAGGCATCCACCCGCACCCTGGGTATGCGCCACTTCGACGTGCAGCTGATGGGCGGGGCGGCCCTGCACCTCGGCAACATCGCGGAGATGAAGACCGGTGAGGGCAAGACCCTCGTCGCGACGACGGCCGCGTACCTCAACGCGATCACCAGCCGCGGCGTCCACGTCATCACTGTGAACGACTACCTCGCCAGCTACCAGAGCGAGCTCATGGGACGCGTCTTCCGAGCGCTCGGGATGACCACCGGCTGCATCCTCTCCGGCCAGACGCCCGAGCAGCGCCGCGACCAGTACCAGGCGGACATCACCTACGGCACGAACAACGAGTTCGGCTTCGACTACCTGCGCGACAACATGGCCTGGCAGGCCTCCGACATGGTCCAGCGCGGCCACTACTACGCGATCGTCGACGAGGTCGACTCGATCCTCATCGACGAGGCCCGCACCCCGCTGATCATCTCCGGCCCCGCCTCCGGCGAGGCCAACCGGTGGTTCAACGAGTTCGCCAGCCTCGCCAAGCGACTCGTCCCGAACGTCGACTTCGAGGTGGACGAGAAGAAGCGCACGGTCGGCGTGCTCGAACCCGGGATCGAAAAGGTCGAGGACTACCTCGGCATCGACAACCTGTACGAGTCGGCGAACACCCCGCTCATCTCCTTCCTGAACAATTCGATCAAGGCGAACGCCCTGTTCAAGAAGGACAAGGACTACGTCGTCATGAACGGCGAAGTGCTCATCGTCGACGAGCACACCGGGCGCATCCTGATGGGACGCCGGTACAACGAGGGCATCCACCAGGCGATCGAGGCCAAGGAGGGCGTCGCGGTCAAGGCCGAGAACCAGACCCTCGCGACCGTCACCCTGCAGAACTACTTCCGCCTCTACTCGAAGCTGTCCGGGATGACCGGTACGGCCGAGACCGAGGCCGCCGAGTTCATGAGCACGTACAAGCTCGGTGTCGTGCTCATCCCGACCAACAAGCCGATGACGCGGATCGACCAGGCCGACCTCGTCTACAAGAACGAAGAGGCCAAGTTCAGCCAGGTCGTCGAAGACATCCTCGAACGCCACGAGAAGGGCCAGCCGGTCCTGGTCGGTACGACGAGCGTCGAGAAGAGCGAGTACCTCTCCCGCCTGCTCGCCAGGAAGGGCGTGCGCCACGAGGTGCTCAACGCGAAGAACCACGCCCGTGAGGCCGCGATCGTCGCGCAGGCCGGCCGGCTCGGCTCGGTCACCGTCGCCACCAACATGGCCGGCCGAGGCACCGACGTGATGCTCGGCGGCAACGCCGAATTCCTCGCCGTAGCCGAGATGAACGCCAAGGGCCTCAGCCCGGTGGAAACCCCCGACGAGTACGAAGCCGCGTGGGATGACGTGTTCGAGAACGTCAAGGCGAACGTGACCGAAGAAGCCGAGAAGGTCATCGCCGTCGGCGGCCTCTACGTGCTCGGCACCGAACGCCACGAATCGCGCCGGATCGACAACCAGCTGCGCGGTCGCAGCGGCCGCCAGGGCGACCCGGGCGAAAGCCGGTTCTACCTCTCGCTCACCGACGACCTGATGCGCCTGTTCAACGCCGGCGCCGCGGAGAGCCTGATGGGCCGACAGGGTGTGCCGGACGACATGGCCATCGAGTCGAAGATCGTCAGCCGCGCCATCCGCAGCGCCCAGGCGCAGGTCGAAGGACGCAACGCCGAGATCCGCAAGAACGTGCTCAAGTACGACGACGTGCTGAACCGCCAGCGCGAGGCGATCTACAGCGACCGCCGCCACATCCTCGAGGGCGACGACCTGCACGAGCGCACCCAGAAGTTCCTCGAAGATGTCATCGACGAGGTGCTCGAGGTGCACACCGGCGAGGGCAACGGCGACGACTGGGACTTCGATGCCCTGTGGACCGAGCTGAAGACGCTCTACCCGGTCGGCCTGACGATCGACGAGGTCGTCGCCGAGGCCGGCAACAAGGGCAAGATCAACCGCGAGTTCATGCGCCGCGAAATCATCTCGGACGCGAAGCTCGCCTACCAGCGCCGCGAGGAATCCCTCGGCGCCCCGGCCATGCGTGAGCTCGAACGCCGCGTCGTGCTCTCGGTCATCGACCGTCGCTGGCGCGACCACCTCTACGAGATGGACTACCTCAAGGACGGCATCGGCCTGCGCGCCATGGCGCAGCGCGACCCGCTGGTGGAATACCAGCGCGAGGGCTTCGCCATGTTCCAGCAGATGATGGGCCAGATCCGCGAGGAAACCGTCGGCTTCCTGTTCAACCTCGAAGTCGAAGTCAGCCAGGCTCCGGGCTCCGTCGCCGGCCCCATCGTCGAAGCCAAGGGCCTGACGCCCAGCTCCACCGGCGAGGAAAAGCTCAGCTACACCGCCCCGAGCGATTCGGGCGGAGTCGAGGTGCGCAACCAGCGCGGCCAGATCCAGCAGGCGGCAACGGACCGCGCCCGCAAGGCCGCGGTAACCGACGAGGCGCCGGACGCCCCGGAAGAACCCGCCCAGCGCGGAGCCTTCGGCCAGCCGGCCACCCCGGTGAATCGCGCCGAGCGTCGCTCCCAGGGCGGAAAGAAGAAGTAGCCCGCCGACCCGGCCGCGGTCGTCGACGTCCCGGTGCAGATCGTGTCCGGGGTGCCGGCATCCGCGTGTCGGGTCAGAGCGCCAGCCACGTCGTGCACAGCCACCACGCGTCGGGGGCGCCGAACGCCGACGCGGGGTCGATTCCGGTGGCCTCCGCGAATCGCGCCAGGCGATTGCGCACCGTGTTGGGGTGCACGAACAGGTGTGCGGCCGCCGTCGTGACGTCTTGGCCGGCGTCGAGCCAGGCGATGACCGCCCGGGCGACGGGTTCCGCGCTGGTGCCGAGCTCCCGCCACGCGGGGGCGTAGTGGTCGGCGAGCATCGCGGCGATGTCGTGCCGGTCGCTCATGGCGGCCTGTGTGGCCACCTCGGCGACGTGCACGAGGCCCGGGCGCCCCATCGACTGGGCGGCGCCAAGCGCGGCGGACGCCAGGCGTCGCGCTGCCGCCAGCCCCTCGGGGTCGGTGGGTCCCGCGTATCCGCCCGCGGGTCCGAGCCTGTCGGCCCGGCCCGCGAAGCCGCCGCTCGGCTCTCCGCTGGTGACGGCCCAGAACCACCCGTCGACCCGGGCGGAAACGACCCGACCGGAAGCGCCCGGCCCGGAAACCGCCAGCTCACGTTGCCATTCCGCGGCGTCCTCGGCGTGGCCGACCACCACCCACAGCCCCCGGTCGACCGGCAGCCCGGCCTCGCTCGCCGCCAGCGCCGCGACGCCGCCGCCCTCGAACAGCCGACGCAGCATCGACGCGTCCAGGTCCTGGGCGGAGGGCGACGGCCCGGCCGACGCGGCGCGGTGCGCCACGATCAGCCGCGCCCGCACCGTCTCGGCCCAGTCGTCGTAGAGCTCCCTGACGTCGAACAAGAGCTCCGCGCTGACCCCGGACGGCCCGGCCAGTTCCCGCGCGCGGGCCCAGATGGTGCGCTCCGACACGTGCACCGCCCCGAGCACCGATTCGAGCGGCACCCCCTGGCGGGCCCGGGTGGCGGCGAAGTCCTCGACGAACGACAATTCGGTTTCGCTGGGCCCGCGCCGGTCGGCGAGGGCCCGCGTCGCTGCGAAAATGAGCGCTCGGGTGTGGCCGACGATGTCGGCCGTCGTCAGGGCGGCGGACTCGCGCACCAGGGTGCGCACCGAAGCCACGACGCCGCGCAGCAGGTGCTCGTCGGCGGCGATCTGGTCGATCAGGGAGACGACGGGGGCCCACTCTGCGCTGGATCTCACCGGCACAGTCTTCCCGTGATTGTGTGCCAGCACAACCCGGGGCAGAAATTCGGTGAATCCGGCCACCGCGAGCCGGGCATCCGTCGTCTAGGTTGGATTCTGGCACAACGTTGTGCCCGGCTCGACGAGGTGCCGCGATGAGGGGGAGTCACATGCAGGGGGTAACCGTCATCACCGGCGCAGCCGGGGGGATCGGCCGCGCGATGATGCTGCGTTTCTCTGAGGCAGGCCACACGGTCGTCGGCCTTGACCTGCCGGAAGCCTGCCCGCCGGACGACCCCTCCTACCGGGTCTGCGACATCACCGATGAGGCCCAGGTGAACGCCGTCTTCGAGGGGATTGTCGCCCGGTACGGCCGCATCGACGTGCTCGTCAACAACGCCGGACTCTCCGCCGTCGGCGCCCTCCTCGACCATGACGTATCCGTCTACCGCCGCGTCATGGAGGTCAACTACATCGGGGCGCTGATCTGCACCAGGGCGGCACTGCCCGCCCTCAACCGCACCCGGGGCCGCATCGTCGTCACCAGCTCCGTCACCGGATTCGCCCCCACCGTCGGGCGCCCCGCCTACGTCGCCGCGAAGCACGCCGTCACCGGCCTGTTCACCGCACTGCGGTACGAGCTTGCCGCATCCGGGGTCACCGTCACCATGGTTCACCCCACCTTCGTGACCGGCGGAATGGGGCAGGCGTCCGGCACCGATCTGAGCGTGCGCACCACCACCGGGTCCGAGATCAGCCAGGACGACGTCGCCAGGGCCGCCGTGCGCGCCGTGCGCCGCCGCCGCGACCTCGTGCTGGTCGGCAGGACCGCGAAGCTCGCCTGGTGGGGCCACCGCATCTCGCCCCGCGGATTCGGGTATCTGATGAATCGGGCCCTGATGAATCGCGCGCCGAAGAACCGCACGCCGAAGAACCGCGCCGTGACGGACCGCACGCTGCACGGAGAGACATCATGACCGGTCCCACCCGCGTCGCCGTGATCGGCGCCGGCGCAGCCGGACTCGCCGCTACCAAGGCGCTGATCGATGCCGGGGTCGACGTCGTCACCTACGAGAAGGGCGACCGACCCGGCGGGCTCTGGGCCCGCGACAACAGCAGCGGGCTGTCACCCGCCTACGGCTCGCTCCACCTCAACACGAGCAAGGGCCGCACCGAATTCGCCGACTACCCCATGCCCGCGGACTGGCCCGACTACCCGTCTGCCGACCATGTCGCAGGCTACCTGGCCGACTACGCCACCGCGTTCGCTCTGACGCCGCACATCCGCTTCTCCACGGGGGTCACCTCCGTCGAACGTGAAGGCGACGGCGACAGCGAGCGCGGAGCCGAGCCCGCCGGAGCGGGCTGGATCGTCGGCGCTGACGACGGCAGCAGCGAACGCTACGACGCGGTCGTCGTGGCCAACGGGCACAACTGGGACCCGCGCTGGCCCAGCCCCGCCTACCTCGGCACGTTCACCGGCACCACGATGCACGCCCACGACTACCGCACCGCCGAGGTGTTCCGCGACAAACGGGTACTGGTGGTGGGCATGGGCAACTCCGCCATGGACATCACCGTCGACGCCTCCTACGTGTCGCGCGGCCCGGTGCTGCTGTCGTCCCGGCACGGCGTGCACATCGTGCCCAAATACATTTTCGGGCGACCCTCCGACAAGATGAACGGCATCCTCTCGGTGCTGCCCTGGCGTGCCAGGCAGACGATCGCCCAGACCCTGCTGCGGCTCGCCGTCGGCAGCCCGGAAGACTATGGCCTGCCGGCGCCGGCCGGCGGGTTGTTCCAGAACCACCCCACCATCAGCGACACCATCATGCACCGGCTCACTCACGGTGAGGTGGTGGCCAGGCCCGGCATCGCGCGCTTCGACGGCGACCGCGTTGAATTCACCGACGGCAGCACCGAGACGGTCGACGTGATCGTCTGGGCGACCGGGTACCGGGTGAACATCCCGTTCCTCACGTCGGCCTGGCTGGGGGAGGACGCCGAGGAACTTCCCCTCTACCAGCGCGTGTTCCACCTGCAGGACCCCAGCCTGAGCTTCATCGGACTCATCCAGTCCACCGGTGCGGCGCTGCCCGTTCTCGAGGTGCAGGCGAAACTCGTGGCCGCCCACCTGTCCGGCGGGTACGCCCTGCCCGGCGCAGAAGACCAGCAGAAAGCCGTGGCGAGACATCTCGCCTACTCCGCCGCCCGGTGGGGTGGCGACCGTCGGCCCCGCATGCGCATCGACTTCGATGGCTACGTCGCCGCGCTGCCCAAAGAGATCGCCGCCGGGCGGGAACGCCTGCGCCGGGGCGCGAAACCATTCAGCACCGCACACGAGGGAGTCACCGCATGAGCCTGCGAAACGCACACGGCCTCAGGGTCATCATCACCGGGGCATCCGGAACCTTCGGGCGGGCCTTCACCGCCCGGCTGCAGGCGCAGGGCGCCGTCGTCGTGGGGCTCGACGTGAACGCCGACCCGGGCGCCGACATCCTGGCGTGTGACATCACCAGCGACGAGCAGGTGACAGATGCGGTGGCCCAGGCCATCCGGATGCTCGGCGGCCTCGACATCCTCATCAACAACGCGGGCATCGGCGGGCCGGCCCCGGCCGAGTTCGCCCCCGGCGCAGAGGTGCGCCGACAGCTCGAGGTGAACCTGCTGGGGACGTGGCGGGTGACGGCGGCCTGCGTGGACGCCCTCGTCGCCTCCCGCGGCCGCATCGTCATGCTCGCCTCCCGCATGGCGCTCCTGCAGCTGCCGCTCGCCGCCGCCTACGGGGCGTCGAAGCGGGCCCTCGTCGCGTACGCCGACGCCCTCCGGATGGAACTGGGCACCCACGTGGGCGTCACCTGCGTGTACCCGTCGTCGGTGCGCAGCCCCATCCACAGCTCGACCACGGCGGCCGGGCTCTCGCTCGAGGGCATGAGCCGGTACGAGCCGCTCGACGGCGTCGTCGATGCGGTGATGCGCGCCGCCCTCAGCCGTCGTCCGCGGCGGGACCTGCCCACCTCAGCGCGGGGTGCGCTGGAGTTCTTCCTGGCGCGCCATGTGCCGGCCCTCACCGACCGCATCGTCGCCCGCACCCTCGCCGGCCGTGCCGGTTCGGGGGCCTTCGCCGGCGCCCCGCTGGCCGCCGGCGTCGTCGCCCGCCACGAGGCCGTCGTCTCCGGGGCAGCCCGATGAGCAGGGCCACCGGCAGCGCCGTGCCGACCAGCGACGGAGCCCCCCGGGCATCCGGCGACGGCGCCCCCACCCTGCGCGCCCGCATGAGTGACCTGCTCGCCTACTCGAGCGGGTCCCTCGGCATGGGTGTGTGGGTCACCGTCCCCGGCCTGCTGCTGCTCTACTTCATGACCCACGTGCTCGGCGTCACCCCGTTGCTGGCCGGACTCACCCTGCTGCTGCCGAAGATCCTGGACGCCGTGGTGCATCCGCTGCTGGGCACCATCAGCGACCGGCACGCCCGCCGTTCGGGGCACCGGCGCGGCCTGCTGTGGTGGGGCCTGCTGCTGGCCGTCGCCATGACGGCCATGTTCAGTGTGCCGGCCGGGCTCACCGGTGGCGGCGCGGCGCTGTGGATCGCCGGCTGGTACATCGCCGGAAATATGCTCTTCGCCTGCTTCCAGGTGCCCTACCTGACCACGCCGTCCGACCTGAAGATCGGCTACCACGAACGCACCCGCGTGTTCATGTTCCGGCTGCTGCTGCTCACCATCGGCCTGCTCGGCGCCGGCGTCGCGGCCCCCGCGCTGGTGGCATCCGGGGCTCGCGGCGACTATTCGCAGATGGCGCTCATCCTCTCGGGGGTGATGGTGGTCACTGGGTTCGCCGGCATCGTGGGCGTGCGCCGGCTCACCGAGCACAGCGGTTTCCGTGCCCCGGATGATCGCGAGCACACCTTCGTCGGCGACCTGAAGATCGCGTGGCGCGACCGCAACTTCCGCCTGCTGGTGCTCTCCTACCTGTTCACGGGCACCACCACGCACCTGTTCCTCGCGGCGGTGCCGTTCTACACGCAGTACGTGTTCGGCGCCCCCGGACTCACCTCCCTGTTCATGGGGGCGTTCCTGGCCCCGGCGGTCGTCGCTGGGCCGATGTGGCTCGCCGTTTCGCGCCGGCTCGGCAAGCAGCGCGGGCTGTTGCTGTCGCAGCTGATTTTCATCGTCGGGTCCCTCGCGCTCGCCGCCGGCGGCACCCTCGGGATTGCGATCACCACCGCCGTCATCGTGCTGCTCGGCACGTCGTTCGCCGGCCTGCAACTGTTCGCGTTCTCGATGCTGCCGGATGCGGTGGCGGTCGCCGAGCGCGGCGGTACGTCCCGCGCGGGCGCGTACACGGGCGTGTGGACGGCGACGGAGGCGACCGGCACGGCGATCGGCCCGTACCTGTACTCGGCGGTGCTCGCGATCGGCGGCTTTGTGTCGACGACCGCGGGGCAAGATGTGGTGCAGTCGGGGTTCGCTCAGACGGCGCTGGTCGTCGGCATCACCGTGGTGCCCGCGGTGCTCATGGTGGGGGCGATCGCGTTCCAGGCGCGCTGCCGACTGGACCGGGACACCGCATCCTGATGCGCCGGGACAGCATCCTGATGCGCCGGGACCCTGTCTCCTGATGGACCTGGTTGTCGCGCTCTCGCTGGGCGGCATTGCGGTGGGCGCGCTTGTTCAGGCGGCCACGGGCATGGGATTCTCGCTCGTGGCCGCGCCGCTGCTCATCCTGGCGCTCGGCCCGCGGGAGGGTGTCGGCGCGGCGGTGGTGCTTGCGGCGTTGTCGCCGGTGGTGCCGCTGATCCGTGACGGGCGCCACGCCCAGCCGGGCGCGGTGGCGCGACTGCTGATCCCCACCCTCCTGTGCACGCCGGTCATCGCGTGGGCGCTGCAGGGCATCGACACCCGCTGGCTGGCTTTGGGCGCGGGGGCAGGGGTGATTCTGGCGGTGGGGATCCTGGCCAGTGGGGTGCGCTGGGGGTGGCTGGGGCATCCGCTGGGGGCGGTGGCGACGGGGGCGACCAGTGCGCTGCTGAACGTGGTCGGGGGAGTGGGTGGGCCGCCGATCGGAATCTACGCGGCGAATGCCGGCTGGTCGCCGGTGGCCACGCGGGCCAATATGCACAGCTTCTTCATCATCCAGAACGTTGTGACCGCGCTCATCCTCGGGGTGGTGCTGCCGGGGTTGTGGCAGCTCTCCGCGCTCGCCGCGGGCACCATCTGCGGGCTTCTCCTGTCCGGGCGGATGTCGGCTCGGGTGCTCCGCACCGTCGTGTTGGTGATCTCGCTCGTCGGCGGCGTGAGCCTGGTCGCCGGGGCGGTCTCCTAGGCGCGGTCGCGCACGATCTCACCCCGCAGGTCGACCAGTCTGCCGCTCAGCCCGGCTGCTCCCGGAGCGTGAATCGCCCTGCATCGGTCGACGACGGCATCCACCGCTCAGAGAACATTGCGGGCGCTGAGAACCGTGCTTGCTCAGAGAACATTGATGGCGCTGGCCCGCCATCGACGGTCGAGGCCCTCCAGCCGGAGGGCCACCGCGCGCACCCGCACCCGGCTGTGCACGATCACGACGGCCTCGACGACACCGTCGCGCGGCTCGGAAATGATGACCCGCCCGATCGTGATGGTCGGCCTCTGGGCTCGCTGCCCTTTTACCGCGCGCGCACGCGCTGAGAGCACCACGCGCTTGAGCAGGTGCCGGTAGACGTCGTCGGTGACCCAGCGCGCGAGCTGGTCGAGTTCCCGGGCGCCGGCGAGCACCTCGATGACACAGCGCGTGAGGTTGATCACAAGCGGTTCCGGATCGGGGAGCTGGTTGCGCGGACTGGGCTGGTGCCCGAAGAAGTCTTCCGACTGGAACCCGCTGCGTTCCTCTTCGGCGCTCGAGTCTTCTTCGGGGGTGAGAGGGGTGCTCATGGCTCCTCCGATGTGCGTGATTCCGATGGCGCGTCGACGGGTGCTTGACGTTCGGGTGGATCACGGGGCCGCCCCTGTTCGGGGGGAGCCCGTGGCAGAGACTCAATCAGGGGACGGGCGGCCCTGTCTAGCGCTTATAGGGCCTGTGGATAACACGAGCGAACCCCGGCTGGGCCGACTAGTTTCGGGGTGTGCGGTGGGACAACCTGTTCGACGACCTCGAGGGGCAGCTCGAGCATGAACTCCAGGCCGAAGAAATCGACCTCCGCGCGGAGGAGGAACGGCTGCGCCTCGGTCGGCTGTCCCTGCGCAGTCGGCTCGTCAGCCTGACCAGGGCGCCGGCCCCGGTGGGGGCGGGAATCCTGAGGGTTGCGCTGGTAACCGGTGAGACGATCACCATCCGACCGACCACCTTCGGCCGGGACTGGCTGGCCGCCGACCTCCTCTCCGCCGACCGCCGCAGCGACGGCCGCAGCGCCGCCGACCACCGAAACGGCGGCCGCCGAGCCGACGGCCACAGCGCCGCCGACGACCGGGACGCCGACCGCAGAGCCGCCGACCACCGGAACGGCGGCCGTTTCGGAGCCCAGTGCGTCCTTCCCCTCGCGGCGATAGCGGGCGTGATCCTGCACCACGACCAGGTAGCAGTCTCCCTCGCCGCCGAGTCCGAGTCGGCGGCCAGGGTCGTGGACCGTATCGGGCTGCCCTTCGTGCTGCGCGACCTCTGCCGGCGCCGGAAGAGCCTCCTGCTCCACACCCCGGCCGGCCTGATCACCGGCACGATCGACCGGGTCGGCCGCGACCACATCGATGTTGCCGTGCACGAGGCCGGAACCGTACGACGCGCCAACGAGGTTCAGCACTACCGAATCGTCCCGCTCGCCCAGATCCAGCTGGTGCAGCTGGACTGATGGCTGACGGCGGACGGGTCCCGGAGCCTCGTGTTTCCCGCCGCCGCAGGGGCGTCTCACAAGTTGACTTGCGGACAAAGTCCCTTCAATTTCGCAACGAAGGTTGTTTCTCCGCAAGTCAGTTACTCCGCACGTCAATTGGGAGTGCCGTGCGCGTGCGTCAGCTCGGCGGGTGCTGGGCAGGCGGGCGCTGGGCGCGTCTTGTCTCAGGTCTCCGGGCGGATGATCGTGCTTCCGGAGATTTCGGGGATGTTCGCGAAGTCGGACTGCTGCCAGAGCGACATCCGCCGGGCTTCCTCGTAGCGCGCTTCGATATAGGACTCGAGTACGATCCGCTCGATCCGCCAGGCGCCGCGGGCGCCGATTTTGATGGCGGGAAGCTCACCGCCGCGAACGAGTTCGAGCGCCTCGGCGGCCGGGATGTTGAGGATCTCGGCCGTGTCGGCGAGGGTCAGGAATCGGCCTACGGAGTTGGAGGACACGGAATCCGTCATGCATCGATTATCCGTCCTCGGCCCCGGCGCGGGGGCTGCCGGGCTGCGGCTGTGGATAACTTCCCCGCCCGGGCCGCCGGGGGACGACGATAGTGGGTCAGGGCTTTCACGGGCAGCGAGGTGGGCGGATGGCACGCACGGCGGCGAAAACACAGGACACCCCCACCCGAGGCACCCGGGCGCCTGGTTCCCGGCGCCGATTCAGATTCGATCCGCGGTTCGCGATCGGCGTGGCGCTCGTGGCGGCCTCCGTCGGGGGTGTGTCCGCGATCGTCACGAATGCGGACCGCACCACCGCCGTCTACACGGCCAGGGTCGCGCTGGCGGTCGGCGACCACATCGACGGATCCGACCTGCTGACGACCCAGGTCAGGCTCGGCTCCGCCGGCGACCTGTACGTCACGCCGGGCGGACTGCCGCCCGACGGGATGATTGTCACGCGCACCATCGCCGCAGGCGAACTGGTACCCGCCTCCGCCGTGGGCACGAGGGCCGGGCAGTCGGTGACGAACATCGTCGTCGAGCTCAGCGGCAAGCCGGCCGCTGCGATCGGGCCGGGATCGGTCGTGGATGTCTGGTCATCCCGGCAGACCGACCGCGGCGTCTTCGGCCCCCCGGCCGTGCTCGTCGGGCAGGCGGCGATTGTGCGACTCATCGAACCGGTCGGCTTCATGGCCTCCGACGGCGGGATGTCGGTGGAGATCCTCGTGCCCAAATCAAAGATCGCCGCCGTGCTTGAGTCCGTCGCCAACGGAGACGCGGTCGCCATCGTACCGGTCAACACGGCGCTGGGGGAGTAGCCGTGGCCACGCTCGCGCTCGCCCTCGACCGGGACACCGAAGACCGGCTCCTGGCCGACATCGTGGAGTACGGGCACTCCATCGTCGCCCGGGTCGGCACCGCACGGGACCTCCTGGTCGCGCTGGACGTGCGCCCGCCGGAGGCCGTGGTGGTCGGTGCCGGCCGGGCGACGCTCACCGCTGAGCTGATCGCGGCGTGCGACGGGCGCGGCATCCGGTTGATCGCGCTCGCGGCATCCGACCTCGACCGGCGCCACGCGGCCTCGCTCGGCCTCTACGAGGTGGTGGATGCGGGAGCGGACTGGAGCGAGGTCGAGACCCTGCTCGTCGCCGGGATCGTCGTGCCGTTGCGGATCGGCGGCCGGGCGGGCGCCGGCGGCGCCCTGAGTGCAGGCTCGGTCATCGCCGTCTGGGGTCCCGCCGGGGCGCCGGGGCGCACGACCCTGGCGATCAATATCGCCGCCGAGATCGCGGCCGCCGGGCATACCGTCGTGCTGGCCGACGTCGACACCTACAGCGGGTCGGTCGCGCCGAGCCTGGGCATGCTCGACGAGGCCCCCGGGTTCGCTGCCGGATGCCGGCTGGCCGGGACGGACAGCCTCACCCAGTCCGAGCTCGAGCGGATCGCGCAACGGTACAACTCGCCGCAGGGCGCGTTCTGGGTGCTCACCGGCATCGGACGGCCCTCCCGCTGGCCCGAACTGTCTTCCGAGCGTGTGTCTCGCACGATCGACGCGCTGCGCCAGTGGGTGGACTACGTCGTGCTCGACACCGGCTTCAACCTGGAGAGCGACGAGGAAATCTCCAGCGACCTGTTCGCTCCCAGGCGCAACGCCGCGACGCTGACGGCGCTCCGGTCAGCCGACCGGGTTGTGGCCTGCGGCCTCGCCGACCCGGTCGGGATGGCCAGGTTCCTGCGCGCCTGGGTCGAACTGGCGGACCTGCTCACGACCGACCGGGTGAGCGTGGTGATGAACCGGGTGCGCGCGAGCGCGGTCGGGCTGGACCCCGCCGGCCAGGTCACCCAGGCGCTTCTGCGCTTCGGCGGCATCGAGTCGCCGATCCTCGTGCCGCACGACCAACAGGGGGTGGATGCGGCCGTGCTGACCGGGCGCACGCTCCGCGATGCCGCGCCGAAGTCACCGGCTCGGGCGAGCATCCGTCGTTTCGTGTGCACGGAGCTGCTGCCCGTCCCGGAACCCCGCGCCGGGTTCCGGTGGCGGAAGCTGATCCCCGGCTGACACACGCCCGGCTGACACACGCCCGGGCGGACGGCTCAGTCGGCCAGGGGAATCACGTCGATGCGGTTGCCCGGTCCGGTGACCACCAGCACGCGCTTGCCGGCCACGCCGGCCAGGGCAGCGGCGAGCTGCGCGGCGTCGGGCGCGGGGACCGGCCCTTCCCCGGTGTCCGCGCGGGGCCACACGGTCACCGAGGCGCCGGTGGCAGCCTCGATGGCCTGAGACTGCGGCTCTGGGTCCGCTCCGGTGACCAGGAAGACGCGGGAGATGCGTCGTTCACGGGCGGCCGGGGCCAGGGCTCCGACGACCGCACGGTCACGCCGCCAGACACTGAAGTGGTAGGCGGAGACCAGAGCGGTCGCAACGAGCAGCCCGAGCGGGGCGCGGATTTTCTCGACCAGGCTCCCGGCCGACGCCGATTCGAGGGCGAACTCGAAGATCCCGTTGCCGACCACCAGCAGGGCGACCAGCGCCACTATCGCGCTGAGGCCGAAGACCGCGATGAGGTACACCCGGCGGCCGGTGGAGGCCATCTCGGCCTCCGCGACCGGGGCGGCGGGCTTCCACACCAGCCACCAGACCGGGCCGCCGACCACCAGGGCGCTGATGCCGCCGAGCAGCAGCGTGCGGGTGTCCGCGCCCGCGAGCGGGCTGCTCAGGGTCGCCAGGAGGGAGTTTACGATGATGCCGATGCCGGTGGCTGCGGCCACCAGGCCGACCCCGGAGGTGACCAGGGTGCCGGCCTGCCGAGTGTCGTGCGGACGGCCCCGGGAGATGAGCGCGTGGTAGTACCAGACCAGTGCGCCGATGGCCGCCGAGGCGATCGCCTCGCCCAGCGGGTCCAGGAGGTCGCCGATCGGGTCGGCGCGGTCGAAGGCCAGTCGCAGAAGAACGAACAGGGTCGCGCCGATCCCGCCGAGGGTCAGGACGCCCGCACCGAGGATTCCGATGACGACGAGCGCCACATTGGCGAACCCGGTCTTCAACCGGCGGGCATCGTCGTGGATCCAGTGCCACCACCAGATCGCCGCGCCCACAACGGCCCAGAGCAGAGCCTGCAGCGGGGACTCCCACCAGGGTTCGCCCACCGACGCCTGGTCGGATGCGCGGATGGCGGTGTCGAGGAGTGAGCCGAGGGCGTTCACGGCGCCGCCGACTCCGATCACCAGGCCGTAGAGGGCCCCGAGGACGATCGGCAGGGTGGCCAGGCGCACCGGTCGCTTGGCCGCGTGTCGCCACATCCACCGGTGCCAGGCCCAGACGCCGGCCCAGACCAGGCCGGTGGAGAAGTCGGAGGGCTGCCAGGTGCCGTCGATGAGTTGCAGCGCAGCCCCCAGCAGGGCGGAGGCGGAAAGCATGAGGGCCACCGTGTACATGCCGGCCAGGTACAGGCCCCACGCCAGGGAAGACCGCTCGGCCGGGTCGGCGAGCCTCCGCCAGACCGCCCACCAGAGGAGCGCCGCGAGCGGTCCGCCGATCAGGGTGAAGGCCAGCGAGCGCGCCAGGCCGGCGACGTCGTCGGACGCCAGCGCCGTTCCCGCCTCGAGGAGTCGCGAGAGCAGGCCGCTCAGGCCGGTGGCGCCGATCGCCACCAGGGCGAACAGCAGCACGTAGACGATCAGGCGACGCACGGTGCGCTGGGCGCCGCCCGCGGTCGGGGCCTGCGGTGTGGCGGTGTCGCTCATCACTTCACCGCCGTGTTCGTGCAGACGGTGAGTGACCACGGGGTCTGGTCGATCAGCCATTTTCCGTCAGACTTCACGAGGTCGAAGACCTCCTCGGTCTCGAACTCCGAGGAGTCGAACGGGCCTCCGCCCTCATAGGAGGTGACGAGGGAGACCTTCACGTCGGCCGAGTCCTCCCGTTCGGTCGTCGAGACCAGGGTGACCCTGACGTTGTCGGTGGATGCGTTCTCGAACCTCTCGCACGCCTCCCGCGCCTCGGGGGTGAGGTACTCGACGGCAGCGGACTCATCGCCGGCGATGACCGCCGCGGAATACCGCTGCACGACACCCGCCGGAGTCGACTCGTCGAGGAGCCTGGGTTCGCCGCGCGAGAACACGACCGCCAGGGCGACAATCACCAGGACGCCGATGACGGACAGGATGATCAGGAGGGTGCGGTCGGGTCGGACCGATTCCGATGCGTTCATAGTGCACATCATGGCGGATTCCGCCCCTGCCGCCTATGATTCCGGCCGAGCGCGTCGTCGGCCGTAGGCTATGACGGTGTCGACGCTCAGTGATCTCGTACTTGCCCAGGGCCGCAGCAGCGCGGAGGATGTGGACTGGCTCCACATGCTCGTCGCTGACGGCCAGCTCCTCGCCGACCTCGCCTTCGCCGACCTGGTCGCCTGGGTGCCCACGACGACCGGCAGCTTCGTGGCGGTCGCCCACCAGCGGCCGTCGAGCGCCGCGACCCTGTTCTACCGCGACTTCGTCGGCCAGGAGATCAAGGGGGAGTGGCGCAAACAGGTGACGGAGGCGTTCGAGACGGCCAGGATCATCGACACCACGGCCCCCGACTGGTACGAGGAGACCCCCACCCGGGTCCGGGCCATCCCGGTCATGCGGCGGCTCAGCTCGACCGGTTCCCAGGTCACCGACACGCCGATCGCCGTGCTCACCCGGCACACCAACCTGAGCGAGGCGCGCAGCCCCAGCCGCCAGGAGCTCACCTTCAACGACTGTGCCAACGACCTCTTCGCCATGATCGCCTCCGGGGACTTCCCCGACCTCGGTGCGCCGACGGGCCCGCGCCGCGGGGCCCCGCGTGCCTCGGACGGGCTGATCAGGCTCGACGTGGACGGGATGACCACCTTCGCCAGCCCCAACGCACTGTCCGCCTTCAACCGGATGGGCTTCGACGACGAGCTGGAAGGCGAGTCCCTCGCCGAAGTGACGGCCCGCCTGCTCACGGGAACGGCCGTCGTCGACGAGTCGCTGCCGCTGGTTGTGACCGGCCGGGCGCCGTGGCGCACCGACGTCGAGGCGCGCGGGGTCACGGTCTCGCTTCGCGCCATACCGATCCGCAACCGCGGCGAGCGGATCGGCGCCATGGTTCTCTGCCGAGACGTGACGGAGCTGCGGCACCAGGAGCGCGAGCTGATCACGAAGGATGCCACCATCCGGGAGATCCACCACCGGGTGAAGAACAACCTGCAGACGGTGGCGTCCCTGCTGCGCATCCAGGCCCGCCGGACCCACTCGGACACGGCCCGCGAGGCGCTCAACCAGGCGATGCGCCGCGTTGCGGCCATCGCCGTCGTGCACGACACCCTGTCGGAAGGGCTGAACCAGATCGTCGACTTCGACGCGGTGTTCGACCGGGTGCTGCTGCTCATCGCGGAGGTCGCCTCCGCGCACAACACGACGGCGCATCCGAAATCATCCGGGAGTTTCGGCACCCTGCCGAGTGCCTACGCGACACCGCTGGCCCTGGCCCTGACCGAACTGGTCACGAACGCGGTCGAGCACGGCCTCGCCGGGCGCGAGGGTGAGGTGTCCATCCAGGCGGAGCGGAGCGAGGAGACCCTCACCGTGACCGTGCGCGACAATGGCGCCGGAATGCCGGAGGGCAAGGTCGGCTCCGGGCTGGGAACGCAGATTGTGCGCACCCTGATCCAGGGGGAACTCAGCGGCACCATCGACTGGCACACCATGATGGGCAGCGGAACCGAAGTGACGATCGAGATTCCGCTGCGCTTCATGAAAGAAAGCCAGGACCGCTCCTGAGGAGCGGTCCCGGCCTTCAGTGCCGAAGCGCGGCGCTTAGGAAGCGCGGCGGGCGCGAGCGGCGCGGCGCTTGAGGGCGCGGCGCTCGTCTTCGCTGAGGCCACCCCAGACTCCGGAGTCCTGACCGGTCTCCAGTGCGTACTGGAGGCACACCTCGGTGACGGTGCAACGGCCGCAGACGGCCTTCGCCTTCTCGATCTGGTCCACGGCGGGGCCAGTGTTGCCAACGGGGAAGAAAAGTTCCGGGTCGGCGGTGAGGCAGGCAGCTTTGTCGCGCCAGTCCATAGGGGTGCTCCTTTATTGCAGATGGGGATGCCTGGCCAGATCGGCCGAAGATGCAGGGCCCGATCGCAGGAAAAGTACGGATCTACGCATAGAGATCGGCTCACCGCCCTGTGAGCGTCAACCGGGCCTCAAATATGGTCGCATAATGGTGGAGTCAAATCAATAGTTTTGTATGGGATAGTCCTGTGAACGAGCACGCAGATCAGAGCCGGGAGGGCGCGAGCGAGCCTTCGGGGACCCGGCGACCGCCCTCCCTGCTGGCCCTCACGGCCCTCCTGGCGGCCGAAGCGCTGCTTCTCTGGGTGGCCGCCGGATGGCTCGTGTTCGAGCTGCTCACGGAGACGCCGGCGTCCGTGGCCAGCGCCGTCGCCATCCTCGTGCTCGTCCTGATCGCTGCGCTCTGGGTGAGCGCGGTCGCTCGGGGCGCGCTGCGGGGGCGGCCGTGGATCCGCGGCGCAGCCCTCACCTGGCAGCTGTTGCAGGTCTTCGTCGCCATCGGCTGCTTCCAGGGCCTCTACGCCCGCCCTGACCTCGGCTGGGCGCTGCTGCTGCCCTCGATCGCCGTGATCGTGCTGCTCTTCACCCCGCGCGTGCTGGCGGCGACGAGGCCCGTCTAGCCCGGCCGAGCGGATGCGCCGTCGCGGCGGTCTATGCGTCCAGGCCGAGCTTCTTCCGCAGGCCGGCGACGTGGCCGGTCGCCTTCACGTTGTAGAGCGCCAGCTGGATCAGGCCCGACTCGTCGATCACGAACGTCGACCGGAGCACGCCCGTGACGGTCTTGCCGTACAGGTTCTTCTCTCCCCAGGCGCCGTAGGCCTTGTGCACGTCGAGGCTCTCATCGCTCAGCAGCGGGAAGTTCACGGCGTCGTGCTCCTGGAAGGTCTTGAGCCTGGCCGGGGCATCCTTCGACAGGCCCAGCACCTGATAGCCGGCCGCCGCGAGCGAGCCGAGGTTGTCGCGGAAGTCGCAGGCCTGGGTGGTGCAGCCCGGCGTCATGGCGGCCGGGTAGAAGTAGACGACGACCTTGCGCCCGGCGTAGTCGGCGAGCGAGACGGCTTTGCCGTCCTGGTCGGTCAGGGTGAACTGCGGGGCGGTGTCGCCCGCGGCGAGGCGCGTGGAATCGGTCATCCCCTCACGCTAGCGGCTCCCCGCCCCGCCCGACCCCGGTCAGTGGGAGGGGGCGGCGGCGAACGTGGCGAGCAGGCGCTGCAGCGAGTCAAGTCGCGCCTTGCCGGTGTCGCCGAGTTTGCCGGCCTCGACCGTCTCGATGATCGCGCAATCGGGGGAGTCCGGCAGGTGCGTGCAGCCCCTCGGGCATTTCTCCGCCACGGTGGCGAGGTCGGTGAACGCCTTGAGGATGTTGTCGGTGTTGATGTGCCCGAGGCCGAACGAGCGCACGCCGGGGGTGTCGATGACCCAGCCCCGCCCGGCGTCCGTTTCCAGCCGGAGCGAGATCGTCGACGACGACGTGTGCCGGCCTCGGCCGGTCACCAGGTTGACGACGCCGACGGCGCGTTTCGCGTCGGGCACCAGCGCATTGACCAGGGTGGACTTGCCGACGCCGGAGTGCCCCACAAAGACCGTGTCGTGCCCGACCAGGGCCTCGGAGATCGCTTCGAGCGGCATCGCGTCGTCGCGGCTCTGGAAGACGGGCAGGTCGAGGCCGGCGAAGTTGCTGAGGAACACGGCGGGGTCGGCCAGGTCGGTTTTGGTGATGCAGAGGATGGGCGAGACGCCGGCGTCGTAGGCGGCCACGAGGTACCGGTCGACCAGGCGGATCCGGGGTTCCGGGTTGGCCGCCGCCACCACGATGAGCATCTGGTCGGCGTTGGCGACGATCACGCGCTCCACCGCGTCCGTGTCGTCGGCGCTGCGGCGCAGCAGGGTCGTGCGCGGCACGATCCGCACGATCCGGGCCAGGCTGCCCTCGGCGCCGGTCGTGTCGCCGACGATGTCGACCCGGTCGCCGGTGACGACGGCGTGTTTGCGCAGCTCGCTCGCCCGGGCCGCTGTCACCCGGCGCTCGGTGGGCAGGTTCTCGTCGAGCATGACGGTGTACCGGCCGCGGTCGACCGAGAGGATGCGCCCGGTCAGGGCATCCTCGTGGCCCGGCCGTGTCTTGGTGCGGGGCTTGTTCCCCTTGCGGTTCGGGCGCACGCGCACGCTGGATTCGTCGAACTCCGGTTCGTCGTCCTCGGGGGTCGACCACCAGGTGGTCATCTAGTGCGCTGCCCCGGCGAGGAGGCCGTGCCACAGCTCGGGGAACTGGGGGAGCGTCTTGGCGGTCGTGCCGATGTTCTCGATTTCGACGCCGGGCACGGCGAGGCCGATGATAGCGCCGGCGGTGGCCATCCGGTGGTCCTCGTAGCTCTTCCACGGGCCCCCGTGCAGCGGCCGCGGGTCGACGCGCAGTCCGTCCTCGAGTTCCGTGACGGCGCCGCCGAGGCCGTTGATCTCGGCGGCGAGGGCGGCGAGGCGGTCCGTCTCGTGGTGGCGGATGTGGCCGATCCCGATGAACGTGCTCGGAGAATCTGCGAGCGCGGCCAGGGCGACGAGGGCCGGGACGAGCTCACCGCCGGTCGACAGGTCGAGGTCTACGCCGTGGATGCCCTCGCCGGCCGTGACGGTGAGGCGGTCGCCGTCGCGGCTGACGGTCGCCCCGAACAGCGGCAGAAGCTCGGCCAGGTGCGCGCCGACCTGGGTGGTCTGCGCCGGCCAGCCGGTGATGGTCACGCTGCCGCCGGCCACCAGCGCGGCGCAGAGGAACGGGGCGGCGTTGGACAGGTCGGGTTCGATGTCGGCGTCGGCGCCCCCGATCGGCCCGGGGCGGACGACCCAAACGCCTGCGGCCGGGCTCTCGACGCGCACGCCGCGACCGGCGAGGGTCGCGATCGTCATCTCGATGTGCGGCAGGCTCGGCAGGCGCTCGCCGGAGTGGCGAAGGTGCAGCCCGTGCTCGAAGCGCGGCGCGGCCAGGAGCAGCCCGGAGACGAACTGGCTCGAGGTCGACGCGTCGATGGTGATCTCCCCGCCGGCGAGGCTGCCCGTGCCGTGCACGGTGAAGGGCAGCGCGAGGCGGCCGTCATCGTTGATGTCGGCGCCGAGGGCACGCAGCGAGGTGATCGTGGTCGCCATCGGCCGGCGCCGGGCGCCGGCGTCGCCGTCGAATGTCGTCGGGCCGAGCGCGAGGGCGGCGACCGGCGGGAGGAACCGCATCACGGTGCCGGCCAGGCCGCAGTCGATCGTGGTCGAGCCGAGCAGCTCGCCCGGGGTCACCCTGAGGTCGGTTCCGTAGTCCCCGCCGCCGTCGACGGACTCGATCGTGGTGCCCAGCTGGCGGAGCGCTGCGACCATCAGGTCGCTGTCGCGGGAGTGCAGCGGAGAGCGCAGGAGAGAGGGCGAATCGGCCAGCGCGGACAACACCAGCTCGCGGTTGGTGAGCGATTTCGAGCCCGGAAGCGACAGCGTGGCGGCGAGCGGACCGGTCGCGGTGGGGGCGGGCCACGCGCCTTCAGCGTCCGCCGGCGCGGTGTCGCCGTACGGATCGAACTCCGGCTTGGAATATCTCGAGATCAGCATCGGTTATCAGAATAGTCGGTACGAAGTCGAGGGAGGTCCGAGTGGCAGGCGCAGCGCTGATGACCCGGCCGGTGATGACCCGACCGGTCAACCCAGAGGTCCACGGCTTAGGATTGCCGGTGATGACAACAGATGCGACAGCCGGTGCTGAGAAGCGGGACCTTTTCGAAGAGCAGGCCCTGCCGTTCATCGACCAGCTTTACGCGGCGGCGATGCGGATGACCCGCAACCCGTCCGACGCACAGGACCTGGTCCAGGAAACGTTCGTGAAGGCGTTCGCGGCCTTCAAGCAATTCGAGCAGGGCACCAACCTCAAGGCCTGGCTGTACCGCATCCTGACCAATACCTTCATCAATACCTACCGCAAGAAGCAGCGCGAGCCCTACCAGGGAACCATCGACGAACTCGAGGACTGGCAGCTCGGCGGCGCGGAATCGACGACCGCGATGTCGAGCAGGTCGGCCGAGGCCGAGGCCATCGACCACCTGCCGGACAGCGCCGTCAAAGACGCGTTGCAGTCCATCCCGGAGGATTTCCGGCTGGCCGTCTACTTCGCCGACGTCGAGGGGTTCTCCTACCAGGAGATCGCCGACATCATGAAAACACCGATTGGCACCGTCATGAGCCGCCTGCACCGTGGCAGGCGACTTCTCCGTGAGCTCCTGACCGGCTATGCGATCGAGCAGGGTCTCGACGCCGGCCAGGCCGCGCAGCAATCCGTGACAGGGAGCCGGAAGGAATCCGGGAGCATCAAATGACCGACTGTGGATGCGAGAAGGCCAAGGCCGAACTCGAGGAATACCTGCACAACGAACTCTGCGGGGAAGACGCGACAGATATTCGCGACCATCTCGCCGCCTGCGATGACTGCAGCTACGAGCACCTGGTGGGCAAGACGCTCACCGAGGCCGTGCAGCGCGCCTGCACGGAAATCGCGCCAGAGGATCTCCGGGACCAGGTGCTCCTCCGGCTCCGCACGATCCAGTCCGGCCACTGACCGTTCCGCACTGACCCTTCCGCAGCGATTCGCAGCGACCGTTTCAACCTTTTGGACGACGCGGAGCGGGCAACGGGGTCGATAATCTCGGTACCGTGACCAAAACTGCTGCGACTGCGCCCCTGAAAGACCCCAGCCGGAAGACGGACTCCGGAGTGCCCACCTGGTTGCGCGTCCTCATCCCGGTTGCGCTCATCCTGGTCTGGTTCGGGCTGTTCGGCGCTGGGGGCGCCTCCTTCGGCAAGATCAGCGAGGTCGCCACAAACGACCAGGCGCAGCAGCTGCCGGCCAGCGCGGATGCCACCCGGGTGCAGGCGCTGCAATCGGAGTTCCGCGGCGGCGACACCCTGCCCGGCGTGCTCGTGTACCAGAGCGACGGCGCCCTCACCGAGGCGGACCTGGCCGACATCGAGGCCCAGGTCGCAGAGCTCGCCACCATCGACGGGGTGGTGCCGGGTTCCGTCTCCCCGGTCATCGTCTCTGACGACGGTCAGGCCGCGGAGGTCTTCCTGCCCCTCGACACCGCGGTGAAGCCGGCCGAATCCGTTGGCGAAATCCGCGACTACCTCGCCGCCCACCCGATCGACGGGGTCGACGTGTACGCCACCGGTCCGGCCGGGCTGATCGCGGACCTGTCCGGCGCCTTCGCCGGCATCGACGGCATCCTGCTGCTCACCGCGCTCGCCGCCGTGCTGCTGATCCTGATCATTGTGTACCGGTCGCCGTTGTTGCCGCTGATCGTGCTCGGCACGAGCCTCGCCGCGCTCTGCGCGTCGGTGCTCGTCGTCGTGGCGCTCGCCGGGGCGGACGTGCTGATCCTGACCGGGCAGACCCAGGGCATCCTGTTCATCCTGGTGATCGGCGCGGCGACCGACTACTCCCTGCTCTACGTGTCGCGGTATCGCGAGGCGCTGCGCGACCACGAGCGCAAGTGGGACGCGACGCTGGTGGCGCTGCGCGGATCGCTCGAGCCCGTGCTCGCCTCCGGCGGGACCGTGATCGCAGGGCTGCTCTGCCTCCTGCTCAGCGACCTGAACTCCAACAAGGCCCTCGGCCCGGTCTCCGCGATCGGGATCGCCTTCGCCGTGCTCGCGGCGCTGACTCTGCTGCCCGCGCTGCTCCTCTGGGCCGGGCGCACCGCGTTCTGGCCCCTCCGTCCGGCCGTCGGCTCGGCCCACCCGAACCTCGCCGGCGCGGGCCGCGGGCTCTGGCCCGCGGTCGCCCGCCTGGTCAGCCGGCGCACCCGCCTCGTCTGGGTCGCCTCCACCCTGCTGCTCGCGGTGGCGTCGATCGGCGTGCTCCAGTTCAAGGCCGACGGCGTGCCGCAAAGCGACTTCGTGCTCGGAGCGTCGGAGGCCCGCGACGGGCAGGCCGTGCTCGCCGAACACTTCCCCGGCGGGTCCGGAACGCCGACGATCGTGATCGGGCCGGAGGGCGAGCTGCAGAACCTGGCCGACGTCATCCTGGGCACGGCGGGGGTCGACTCGGTCGCCGTTGTCTCAGCGGATTCGGTGAGCGGCTCGCTGCCGGTCACGACGGAGGGGCTGGCGCCGGTCGGGCCGCCCGGAACCCCCGTCGGCGAGCCGACCGTCATCGACGGCCGCGTGATGCTCCAGGCGACGCTCGACGACGTCGGGGATTCCGCGGCGGCCGAGTCCACCGTGCGCGAGCTGCGCACGGCCCTGGCCGACGTCGACGCCGGCGTGCTCGTCGGCGGGACGACGGCGATCGCGGTGGACACGAACGACACCGCGATCCACGACCGCACGCTGATCATCCCGGTCATCCTCGGAGTGATCCTGCTCATCCTGATGATGCTGCTGCGTTCGATCCTGGCGCCGGTGCTGCTCGTCCTCACGGTCGTGCTCTCATTCGGGGCGGCGCTCGGTGTGTCGGCCTGGGTGTTCAACGACCTGTTGGGTTTCCCCGGGGCCGATCCGTCGGTGCCGCTGTTCGGGTTCGTCTTCCTGGTGGCGCTCGGAATCGACTACAACATCTTCCTGATGACGCGGGTGCGGGAGGAGTCCATCCTGCACGGCACCAGGCCGGGCATCCTGCGCGGGCTCGTGGCCACCGGCGGGGTGATCACCTCGGCCGGGATCGTGCTCGCGGCGACGTTCGCGGCCCTGGGGGTGCTGCCGATCCTCTTCCTCGCCCAGATCTCGTTCATCGTGGCGTTCGGGGTGCTGCTCGACACGTTCCTGGTGCGGTCGCTGCTTGTGCCGGCGCTCGCCTACGACATCGGCCCGGCGATCTGGTGGCCCGGCAAGCTGGCTCGGCGCCCGTAGCGCAGCGCCGCCGCCGCACCCGGCCGTCGACAATCGCCGAAACTGCCGAGAACCGCCGTTCCAGTGGCGACTCTCGGCAGGAACGGCGACTCTCGGCGAGAAGCGGTTAGAGCGTCAGCGCCTGGCGCAGCAGGTCGGCCTGCTCGGCGGCGTGGCGCTTGGCCGACCCGGCCGCGGGTGACGCGGATGCCGCCCGGGAGAAGAGCCGCATGGCCCGCGGGCCGAGCTTGTTCGTCTCGAGGTAGAAGAACGGCCACGCGCCCTGGTTCTCCGGCTCGTCCTGCACCCACGCCAGCTCGGCATTCGGGTACAACTCGGCCACGTGCTTGAGTTCGACGGAGGGCAGCGGGTAGAACTGCTCCAGCCGCACCAGTGCGATCTCGGGGTTGGGGTTCTTCTCCAGCTCGTTCAGCAGGTCGTAGTAGAGCTTGCCCGCCATGAAGAGCACCCGCTTGACCGCGTTGCGGTCGGTGATGCGCGCATCGTCGATGACCGGTTCGAACTTGCCGTTGGTGAAGTCGGCCACGCCGCTGGTGGCGCCGCGCAGTCTCAGCATCGACTTCGGCGTGAACACGATCAGCGGGCGGCGCGGACGCATATACGCCTGGCGGCGCAGCAGGTGGAAGTACGACGCCGGGGTCGACGGCCGGGCCACGGTCATGTTGTTCTCCGCGCACAGCTGCAGGAAACGCTCGATCCGCGCCGAGGAGTGGTCGGGTCCCTGGCCCTCGTAGCCGTGCGGAAGCAGGAGCACGACGGAGGAACGCTGTCCCCACTTCTGCTCGGCCGACGAGATGAACTCGTCGATGATCGTCTGGGCGCCGTTGGCGAAGTCGCCGAACTGGGCCTCCCAGAGCACGAGGGCGTCCGCGCGCTCGACCGAGTAGCCGTATTCGAAGCCCATGGTCGCGTATTCGCTGAGCAGGGAGTCGTAGATCCAGAACTGTCCCTGGTTCTCGCTCAGGTTGGCCAGCGGCAGCCACTCCTGGCCGTTGACCCGGTCGTGCAGCACCGCATGGCGCTGGACGAACGTGCCTCGGCGGGCATCCTGGCCGGCGAAGCGCACCGGGGTGCCCTCCAGCAGCAGGGAGCCGAGGGCGAGCAGCTCGCCGAAGCTCCAGTCGATGTTGCCGTTGCGGCTCATGTCGAGGCGCTTCTGCAGCAGCTGCTGCAGTTTGTTGTGCACCGTGAATCCGGCGGGCTTGTTGTTGAACGCGTCACCGATCAGGTGCACGACACCCTCGGGGACCCCGGTCTTCTCCGGCTCTCCGGCCGAGTCGTCCGGCACGCCGAGCGCGCCGGCATCCGAGCCTCCGGGGAGGATGGGCGTCGAGGACGTCTGGGCGGCGTGCGTTTCCATGAACGCGCGCTCGAGCCGGTCCTGGAAGTCGCGGTGCGCGGCCTCGTACTCCTCCTGGGTGATGTCGCCACGGCCGACGAGGCCCTCCGTGTACAGCTTCCGGACCGAGCGCTTGGCCTCGATCAGGTTGTACATCAGCGGCTGGGTCATCGACGGGTCGTCGCCCTCGTTGTGGCCGCGTCGGCGGTAGCAGACCAGGTCGATGATGACGTCGCGCTTGAATTCCTGGCGGTAATCGAAGGCGAGCTCCGCGACCCGGACCACGGCCTCCGGGTCATCCCCGTTGACGTGGAAGATCGGCGCCTGGATGGTCTTGGCGACGTCCGTCGAGTACACCGAGGTGCGTCCCTCGCCGGGAGGCGTGGTGAAGCCGACCTGGTTGTTGACGACGAGGTGGATCGTGCCGCCGGTGCGGTATCCGCGCAGCTGCGACATCTGGAGGGTTTCCAGCACGACACCCTGGCCGGCCATCGCGGCGTCGCCGTGGATGAGGACCGGGAGCGTGGAGAACGTGCCGATGGGCTTGCGGTCCTGCTTGGCCCGCACAATGCCCTCGAGCACGCCGTCGACGGCCTCGAGGTGCGACGGGTTCGCGGCCAGGTAGACCGAGATCTCCTCGCCGTCCGCGCCGCGGAACACACCCTCGGTGCCCAGGTGGTACTTCACGTCGCCGGAGCCCTGGACGGTGCGGGGGTCCTGGGTGCCCTCGAACTCGCGGAAGATCTCGCCGTAGGTCTTGCCGGCGATGTTGGTCAGCACGTTCAGCCGGCCGCGGTGGGCCATGCCGATCGCGACCTCGTCGAGCTTGTGGTCGGCCGCACCCTGCAGGATCGAGTCGAGCAGCGCGATGGTCGATTCACCGCCCTCGAGGCTGAACCGCTTCTGGCCGACGTACTTCGTCTGGAGGAAGGTCTCGAAGGCCTCTGCTTCGTTCAGCTTGCCCAGGATGCGCATCTGCTCGTCGTGGGTGGGCTTGACGTAGGACTTCTCCATCTTCTCCTGGACCCACTTGCGCTGGCCGGGATCCTGGATGTGCATGTACTCGATGCCGGTCGTGCGGCAGTAGGAGTCGCGGAGCACGCCGAGGATGTCGCGGAGGAGCATCAGGCGCTTGTCACCGAAACCGCCGGTGACGAATTCGCGGTCCAGGTCCCAGAAGGTGAGCCCGTGGTTGGCGATGTCCAGGTCGGGGTGGCTGCGCTGCTTGTACTCCAGCGGGTCGATGTCGGCCATCAGGTGGCCGCGGACCCGGTAGGCGTTGATGAGTTCCTGCACCCGGGCGGTCTTGTCGACGGCGCTGGCCAGGTCGACGCTGATGTCCGGGGCCCAATGGATCGGGTCGTACGGGATGCGCAGCGCCGAGAAGATGTCCTCGTAGAAGTTGTGCTGGCCGGTCAGGAGCTCGTGCACGATCTTGAGGAACTCGCCGGAGCCGGCACCCTGGATGACCCGGTGGTCGTAGGTGCTGGTCAGCGTGATGGTCTTGGAGATGGCCAGGCCGGTGAGGGTCTTGACGCTCGCGCCCTGGAACTCCGCCGGGTAGTCGAGGGCGCCGGCCCCGATGATGCAGCCCTGGCCCTTCATCAGGCGGGGCACGGAGTGCACGGTGCCGATACCGCCCGGGTTGGTGAGCGACACGGTGGCGCCGGAGAAGTCGTCGGCGGTCAGCTTGCCCTTGCGGGCCCGGGTGACGAGGTCCTCGTAGGCGGAGAGGTACTCGCCGAAGGTCATCGTGTCCGCACGCTTGACCGCGGGGACCATCAGTGACCGGGTGCCGTCGGGCTTCGGCAGGTCGATGGCGATGCCGAGGCCGACGTGGGCCGGGGCGACGACCGACGGCTTGCCGTCGACCTCGTCGTAAAACACGTTCTGGCTCGGGAACATCTTGAGCGCCCGGATCAGGGCCCAGCCGATGAGGTGGGTGAAGGAGACCTTGCCGCCGCGGGCTCGCTTCATGTGGTTGTTCATGACGATGCGGTTGTCGATCAGAAGCTTGGCGGGAATGGTGCGCACGCTCGTCGCCGTCGGCACGGTGAGGCTGGTGGCCATGTTCGCGGCCAGGCTCTTCGACATGCCGCGGAGGGGCGTGACGACGTCCTTGGCTTCCGCCGCTTCACCGTCGGTGATGATGGCCTGAGGGCTCGTGATCGGCGCGTCGGCGGGGACCGGGAGCGGCTTGGCGGCGAGGGATGTGGTGCGCGCCTGAGGCTGCGAGCCGGGAGCGGCGGCGGGCGGGGCGCTCTCCGCGGCCCGTGCCGGTGCCGCTGCAGCGGGTGTCTCGGCCGCGGGCTCGGCCGCGGTCTGCGCACCTGCGCCGGTCGCGGTCTGGTGGTAGCTCTCCAGGACCGGCCACCACGACTCGTCGACGAGGGACTTGTCGACGAGGTACCTTTCGTACAGCTCGTCCACGAGCCACTCATTCGCTCCGAATTCACCCGACGTAGTCTCGTCGGATCCACCACCGGTCAACTGGCTAGACAAGCCGATCGCCCACTCTCTTCGTTGATTCTGAATGCCCCCGCACGATCACAAAATCGCCGGGTCAAGCTGTCTGTCCAGCCTAATCCCCTCGGGAGCGGCTGCGTTCATCGGCGTGGAGGGCTAGCTTTATTTCCATGCAGTTCTATGGAGCGTTTCCGAGCAACGACCTGACCTACTCCGATGTCTTCCTCGTGCCGAGCCAATCGGAGGTCAGGAGTCGCCTCGACGTCTCCCTCGCTCCGGGAGACGGGACGGGCGCCACCCTGCCCATCGTCGCCGCGAACATGAACTCCGTCACCGGACCGCGCCTGGCCGCCACGCTCGCTCGCCGCGGCGGGCTCGGGGTGCTGCCCCAGGACATGCCCCTGCAGGACCTCGATGCCGCCATCCGCTGGGTCAAGGCGCAGTCGGTGCGGTTCGACACACCCTTCGTTTTCGCCCCGGAAGACACCGTGGCGATGGCGCTGCGCCAGGTGCCGCCGGCGGACGGGCAGGGAATCCTGATCCACGACGCGCAGGGCGGCTACGTCGGCTGCATCGTCGCTTCCCGGCTGGCGACCGCGTTGCCGGATGCGCGCCTCGGCGACCTCCTGCACGGTGCGCTGGCCTCCCTCGACGCCGACGACCTCGACGGCCCGCGGGGCGCGTTCGACCTGATGACGGCCGCCGACCTCGACTTCGCGCCCGTGCTGCATCACGGTGAGATCGTCGGCACGCTCAGCCGCAAGAGTGCACTGCGCGCCACCCTCTACGAGCCCGCTGTCGACGCCCAGGGCCGCCTGCGGGTGGCCGCCGCGCTCGGCCTCAACGGCGACATCGCGGCCAAGGCCCGTGCGCTCGCCGCGGCCGGCGTCGACGTGATCGTGATCGACACCGCGCACGGCCACCAGGCCGGGATGGTCACGGCCATCCGGACCGTCGCGGACCTGGACCTCGGCATTCCGATCGTGGCGGGCAACGTCGTCACCGCCGAAGGCGTGGTCGACCTGGTCAAGGCCGGCGCCAGCATCGTCAAGGTGGGTGTCGGTCCCGGGGCCATGTGCACGACGCGCATGATGACGGCGGTCGGCCGCCCGCAGTTCTCCGCGGTGCTCGAGACCGCCGCCGCCGCGCGGGAGCTCGGCGCCCACGTCTGGGCGGACGGCGGGGTGCGCTATCCCCGCGATGTCGCCCTGGCGCTGGCGGCCGGGGCGGCATCCGTCATGATCGGCTCCTGGTTCGCCGGCACGATCGAGGCGCCCGGCACCCTGTCCGCGGATGCCACGGGAGCCCTGTTCAAGGAAAGCTGGGGCATGGCCTCCACCAAGGCCGTCCGCCAGCGCTTCGACCGCCTCGACGCCTATGAGCTGGCCCGCAAGACTCTGTTCGCCGAGGGGATCTCCAGCTCGAAGATCTACCTCGACCCGCTCCGCCCATCGGTCGAGGACCTGCTCGACATGATCACCTCCGGCGTGCGCAGCTCGTTCACCTACGCGGGGGCGACGACGATCGAGGAGTTCCACGAACGGGCCCGCGTCGGGGTGCAGTCGGCGGCCGGTTACGAGGAGGGCAAGGCTCTGCACGTGTCGTGGTGAGCGCGCCGACCTCCGCTCGTGCCCGGCCGGTATAGTTGAAAGATAATGGACGACCCCCACCCTGCAGCTTCGCCCAGCCCCTGTCCGTTACCCCCTCACCCCGCGCGTTCGCGGGCCGGGCTTTCCCACTTGACGTGCGGTGGAAGCCATGTTTGAGTGGCTGATGCTCGGCGTCGGCCTGCTCCTGACCGTCGGCACCGGCCTGTTCGTGGCCAGCGAGTTCGCCCTGGTCAACCTCGACCGCTCCGAGCTCGAGGCGAGGCGCGACCGCGGCGAGACGCGTCTGGGCCTGACCATCTCGGCGCTCAAGATCACGTCGACCCACCTCTCCAGCGCGCAGCTGGGCATCACGCTCACCACGCTGCTGACCGGTTTCACCATGGAACCCGCCCTCAGCTCGCTGCTCACCCCGCCGCTGACCGGCCTGGGCTTCGCCGAGGCCACCGTGCCCGTCATCGCGACGACCATCGCGATCGTCATCGCCACCCTGGTCTCGATGATCATCGGTGAGCTCGTTCCGAAGAACTTCGCCCTGGCCCTGCCGATCCACACCGCGAAGCTGGTGATTCCGTTCCAGACGGTGTTCACGACCGTGTTCAAGCCGGCCGTGGTCCTTCTCAACGGCAGCGCGAACGGCCTGCTGCGGATGGTCGGCATCGAACCCAAGGAGGAGCTCTCCGGGGCGCGCACGGCGGAGGAACTGTCCTCGCTGCTGCGCCGTTCGGCCAGCGCCGGGCTGCTGAAGAAGGACACGGCGACCCTGCTGCACCGCACCCTGCTCTTCTCGAGCCACACGGCCTCCGACGTGATGACCCCGAGGCCGCGGGTCGCCAGCATCCAGCGGACCGCATCGGCCCAGGCCGTCATCGACCTGACGAAGCAGACCGGCTACTCCCGCTTCCCGGTCGTCGACGAGAGCGTCGATGACGTGATCGGCATCGTTCACGTCAAGCAGGCCGTGGCCGTGCCCAGGCGACGCCGGGCGGATGTCCCCGTCTCCGCGCTGCAGTCGGATGCCCTCCGCGTGCCCGAGACGATGAAACTCGACGGGCTCCTCGCCGAGTTGCGGGGCCGCGGCTACCAGATGGCGGTCGTGGTCGACGAATACGGCGGCACCGCCGGCGTCGCCACGCTCGAAGACCTGGTCGAAGAACTCATCGGCGAGGTGGCGGACGAGCACGACCGCACCCGCGCCGGGGTGGTCAGGTCGCCGGATTCGCTCACCTTCCCCGGCATGCTCCGCCCGGACGAACTGGTCGAGCGCACCGCCATCGTCGTGCCCGAGGACGGGCCGTACGAAACCGTCGCCGGCTTCGTGATGAGCGAACTCGGCCGGCTGCCCGTGGTCGGCGACACCGTGCTGATCCCAGGGGGAGAGTTGACCGTGGAACGCCTCGACGGGCGCCGAATAGACCGGCTCCGGTTCACACCGGACGGCCGGGCACCAACCGAGACCGAGCGCGCGGGGGGCAAGGCATGAGCGACTGGGCAGGAATCGTCTGGCTGGTGGTGCTCCTCGCCGCCAACGCCTTCTTCGTCGCGGCCGAGTTCGCCGTGATCTCCGCGCGCCGATCCCAGATCGAACCGCTCGCCGAAGCCGGGAAACGGAGCGCCAAGACCGCGCTCTGGGCGATGGAGAATGCCACCCTGATGCTGGCCACCACGCAGCTGGGAATCACGATCTGCTCGCTGCTGATCCTGAACGTCTCCGAGCCGGCGATCCACCACCTGCTCGAGGGCCCGCTTGCCCTGACCGGGCTGCCGGAGGAGGCCATCGGGGTGATCGCCTTCGCGATCACGCTCCTGGTGGTCTCGTACCTGCACGTCGTGCTGGGCGAGATGGTGCCGAAGAACCTGTCGTTCTCGGTGCCGGACCGTGCCGTGCTCATCTTCGCCCCGCCGCTCGTGCTGTTCGGGCGGCTCGTGAAGCCTGTGATCGTCGCGCTCAACTGGGCCGCGAACGGGGTGCTGCGACTGTTCGGCGTGCAGCCCAAGGACGAGGCGACCAGCACCTACACGCTGGACGAGGTCGCAACCATCGTCAGCCAGTCGACCAGGGAAGGCCTCCTGTTCGACGGCAGCGGCGCGCTCAGCGCCGCATTCGAATTCACCAACCGCACGGTGAAGGATGTCGCGGTGCCGCTGGCCAAGCTGGTCAGCCTGCCGGAACCGGTCAGCCCCGCCGACGTGGAGAGGGCGGTCTCCAAGCACGGGTTCTCCCGGTACGTCCTGGTCAACCCGAGCCGGGAGCTCACCGGGTACATCCACCTCAAGGACGTCATCGACCTCGACGGCGACGCCTCCGCCGGCGCCGGCCAGGGAAGCTACGCCGAACCGATCCCGGCCAAGCGCGTCCGGCAGCTGGCCTCGATCTTCGAGGGCACCGAACTCGAGGACGCGCTGGCGACCATGCGTCGCACCGGGGCGCACGTGGCCAGGACGTTCACCTCGGCCGGCGAGACGACCGGGGTGCTCTTCCTCGAGGACATCATCGAGGAGCTCGTCGGCGAAGTCCAGGATGCCACCCGCCGAGAGTAACGGGCCCCTCGCGCCGGGCGCGACCCCGGCGTAGCCTGTGCGCTGGGGTTGAAGAAGGAGGCAAATCATGCTGAAGAATTCTGAGCTCATCGCGGTGCTCCCGGCCAAGGACCTGGGACGCGCCAGGGAGTACTACCGCGACAAGCTGGGACTGGAGGTTGCGGAGGAGACTCCCGGCGGCCTCGTCTACCGGATGGCGTCCGGGGCCGCGTTCCTGCTCTACGAAACGAGTAACGCGGGCACGGCCAGGAACACCCAGATGTGCTGGACAACTGCCGATATCGAGGCCGAGATGGCGGAGTTGCGCGGTCGCGGAGTCGTCTTCGAGGAGTACGACCTGCCCGGGCTGAAGACGGAGAACGGGGTCGCGACGATGGACGGCGAGCGCGGCTCCTGGTTCATCGACAGTGAGGGCAACACCCTCTGCCTCACGCAGCAGACGTAGCCCGGTCCTCCGGTTCCGGCCACTGGGCGCGAAGGTACTGCGGCGGCCAGTAGTCGAGGGTGACGCCGAGTTCGTGCGCGGCCCGCAGGGGGAAGTGCGGGTCGCGCATCAGCTCGCGGCCGAGCATCACCGCGTCGGCCTGGCCCGACGCCACGATCAGTTCGGCCTGGGCCGCGGTCGTGATGAGTCCGACCGCGCTGACCCTGACATCCGCCTCGGCCTTGACGGATGCCGCAAGCGGCACCTGGTAGCCGGGCGAGAGCGGGATGCGCACGCCCGAGACGTTGCCTCCGGAGGAGATGTCGAAGAAGTCGGCCCCGGCCGCGGCCGCCCAGCCGGCCACCGTGGCGGTCTGCCGCTCGTCCCATCCGCCCGGCGCGTAGTCGGTCGCGGAGAACCGCACCAGCAGGGGAACGGTGTCCGCGATCGCGGAGCGCACCGCCTCGACCACGCTGAGGAGCAGCCGGGCGCGGTTCTCCAGCGACCCGCCGAACTCGTCGGTGCGGTGGTTGCTCAGGGGGGAGAGGAACTGGTGCAGCAGGTAGCCGTGCGCGGCATGGATCTCGACGACGTCGAAGCCGGCGCCCACCGCTCGACGGGCGGCGGCAGCGAAATCGCGGATGACGGCGTCGATCCCGGCCGCGTCCAGGGCAACCGGGGCGTCGTATCCGGGGAACGGCACAGCCGTGGCCGACACGGTCTGCCAGCCGCCGTCCTCCTCCGCCATCGTCCCGTGTCGATCCGCGCCCCACGCGGGCCAGACCGATGCCTTACGGCCGGCGTGGGCGAGCTGGATGCCCGCTGCCGCTCCCTGCGAGTGGATGAAGCGCACGATCCGGGTCCAGGCCTCGGCCTGCGCGTCGTTCCAGAGGCCGGTGTCGACGTCGGAGATGCGACCCTCGGGGCTGACCGCGCTCGCCTCCGCAATGACGAGGCCGGCGCCGCCGGCGGCCATCGAGCCGAGGTGCACCAGGTGCCAGTCTCCGGGGACGCCGTCCTTTTTGGCAATGGCGTACTGGCACATCGGGGCGACCCACAGGCGATTTCGGAAGGTGACTCCGCGCACGCTCAGCGGTTCGAACAGGGCGGCAGTGGTCACTGGGATCCTTGGGGGGCGCGGGTGACGGTCGGGCGCAGGGCGCGACTGACCAATCGATCTCGAAACAACCTATCGTGGGGGCATGGCAAAACGGCGGGGATGGCTGGAATGGGAAGCCGAGCAGGCTCGGGACTGGATCGCCGTGCCGGGGCGCACCGACGACAAGTACTCCCGCGGGGTCCTGGGGATTCACACGGGCTCCGATGACTACCCGGGCGCGGCGGTCCTCGGCGTCGAGGCGGCGCTGCGCACCGGCGTCGGCCTCGTGCGCTACCTCGGCCCCGAACGCGCATCGACCCTCGTGCTCCAGCGTCGGCCGGAGGTCGTCACCGTCCCGGGCCGGGTTCAGGCCTGGCTGCTGGGCTCCGGCATGAACCCCAGGGAGCGCGGTGCCGGGGCCACTGCGGCGCTCGAGCGCGCCCTCGCCGAGGGGCTGCCCACCGTCTGCGACGCCGGGGCCCTGGCCCTGGCCGGCCGGGCGACCGGGCCGACGGTGATCACCCCGCACTTCCGCGAACTGGCCGGCCTGCTCACCGCGGGCGGAAGCCCGGTGACCGCCGCCGAGATCGCGACCGCCCCCGGCGAGTGGGCCATCCGCGCGGCTGAGGCGCTGCGGGTGACGGTGCTGCTCAAGGGCGCCGTGACCCACGTCGCCTCGCCCTCCGGCGCGCTCCTGACCGTCTCGACCGCGCCGGCCTGGCTGGCGACGGCCGGATCCGGCGACGTGCTCGGGGGCATCCTCGGAGCCCTGCTCGCGACCCACTCCGACCGGATCGCGGCTGATGCCGAATCGATCGCCGCGCTGGCCGCGACCGCAGCGCTGATCCAGGCGCTGGCCGCCGACCGGGCCTCGGCCGGCGGGCCGATCGCCGCCCTCGATGTGGCCGAGGCGGTGCCCGGGGCGATCGCGGAGCTGCTGGGCGCGCGCGGGGGAGAGTGAACGTGACCGCCCCGGACGCCCCGGCCGCCGTCGTTCGCGGCCGGCCCTTCGGCGCGAGGCGGACCGCGCTCTGGAGCGCATTCGGGCTCGTGCACGCGCTGCTGATCCTGCTCTGTTTCGTCAGCCCGGGCTGGCCGCTCGGTGACGTGGAGCAGGTGTACCGGTCCTGGGCCGAAGGGGCCGCGTCGGGGCGCTTCCAGGTCGGTATCGACACGCCCTTCGTCTACCCGATCCTGGCGTTCGGGCCGATCATCCTCGCTCTCGCCTTCGGACCGGCGCTGTACGCGGCCACCTGGCTCGGTATCGTCACGCTGCTGGATGCCGCCGCCTTCGCGCTGCTGCTCCGTCGCCCGGGGGAGGCCGCGACCCGTGCGGCCTGGTGGTGGCTCGGCTTCCTGCTCCTGCTCGGGCCCGTCGCCCTGGCCCGGATCGACTCGGTCACCGTGCCGATCGTGATCGTGGCCCTGCTCCTGCTCGAATCGCGCCCGCTCTGGGGGGCGGCGCTGCTCACGATCGCAACCTGGGTGAAGGTGTGGCCGTTCGCGGCGGTCGCCGCCCTGGTCGTCGCGTCGAGGGACCGCGGCCGGGTGCTGGGAACCGCCGCCGGAACGAGCGCCGTGATCGTGCTGATCGCCCTCATCCTCGGCAGCGGCCTCACCGTGTTCAGCTTCGTCACCGAGCAGACCGGTCGCGGCATCCAGATCGAATCATCGGTGGGGCTCGCCTGGATGTGGCAGGCTGCCGCCGGGCTGCCGGGCAGTTTCCTCTACTACGACCACGAGATCCTGACCTACCAGGTGACCGGGCCCGGCATCGATCTCGCCATCGTGCTGATGACGCCCCTCCTGGCGCTCGCCGTCGTCGCCGTGCTGCTGCTCGGCTGGCGCGCCATGCGGGACGGTGCCGGTTTCGACCGCCTCTATCCGCCGCTGCTGCTGGCCCTCGTGCTGACCCTGATCGTCTTCAACAAGGTGGGGTCGCCGCAGTTCATGGGCTGGCTGGTCGCCCCCGTCATTTTCGGGCTGCTGGTGCGCCCCGGCGCCTGGCGGACGCCCGCTGTGCTGGTCGCCGTCCTGGCCGGCCTGACCCAGCTGATCTACCCGCACCTCTACGACTGGCTGCTTCTGGCGCACCCCGCCATGGTCCTGCTGCTCACGCTGCGGAACCTGCTCGAGGTCGTCCTGCTCGGCTGGGCGATCCGGGAGATCTGGCGATCCCCACGTCCCGACTACCGGACCGGCGCACGCCGGCTCACCCCCGATCCGAAGGAGTAACCATGTTGGTCGCATTCTCAGTAGCCCCGTCCGGTGCCAACGACGCGGAGGGATCGGTGCACAGCGCCGTCGCCGCGGCGGTGCGCGTGGTGCGCGAATCCGGCCTGCCCAACCACACCGACTCGATGTTCACGACGATCGAGGGGGAGTGGGACGAGGTGTTCGCGGTAGTCAAGGCCGCGACCGAGGCCGTCGCAGCCTGGGGGCCGAGGGTGTCCCTCGTGCTCAAGGCAGACATCCGAACCGGCCGAACCGGCGAGCTGACCGGCAAGGTCGAGCGCCTGGAAGCCGCGCTCAGGGAAGGCCGGGACACCACGCCGTAGGCTGGAGGCATGCCCCCCTCCACCCACGGGCCGACGCAGCTGTCGCCGGCCCGTATTCGTCTTGCCCTCTTCGCCCTGGCCCTGGGCGGCTTCGCGATCGGCTCGACCGAGTTCGTGGCCATGGGCCTGCTGCCCAACCTCGCCGCGGACCTGCTGCCGGGGCTTCACGCGGCGCAGCCGGATGTCGCCAACGCGCAGGCGGGCTGGCTCATCACCGCTTACGCGCTGGGCGTCGTCGTCGGGGCGCCGACCATCGCCGCGGCCGCAACCCGCTGGCCGCGGAAGAAACTGCTGCTCGCCCTGCTCGTCGCTTTCACGCTCGGGACCATCGCCTCCGCCCTGCTGCCGAGCTTCGGGCTGGTGCTCGCGGCTCGGTTCGTCGCGGCGCTCCCGCACGGCGCCTACTTCGGTATCGCCTCCCTCGTCGCGGCCGACCTGATGGGGCCGGGCAAACGGGCCAGGGGCATCGCCGTGGTGCTCTCCGGCCTGACCATCGCCAACGTGATCGGCGTCCCTGCGATCACCTGGCTGGGCCAGGTCGCCGGATGGCGCGTGGCGTACCTCGCCGTGGCGGGCATCTTCGCGCTCACCTTCCTGGCCGTCGCCCTGGTCGTCCCCTTCCAGCCAGGGAACCCGCACAGCAGCATCCGGAGAGAACTGCGCGCGCTCGGCCGGCGGCAGGTCTGGCTGGCGCTCCTGATCGGCGCCATCGGTTTCGGCGGCCTCTTCGCCGTGTACACCTACGTCTCCCCGCTGGTGATGGACGTCACCGGCCTGGCCGCTTGGGCCGTGCCGATCGTGCTCGTCGTTATCGGCGCCGGCATGACCATCGGCAACCTGGTCGGCGGCGTGCTCGCCGACCGCAGCGTGCGGCGCACGATGTACGGAGCCTTCGGCGTCCTGGTGGTCGCGCTCTCCGCGCTGGCGCTCTCCGCGCGATTCCTGGCCGGGCTGCTGGCGGGCGTGTTCCTGGTCGGCGCGGCGGCTGCGGCCCTGGGGCCGACGATCCAGACCCGGCTGATGGATGTCGCGCACGACAGCCAGTCGATCGCCGCGGCACTGCACCACTCGGCGCTCAACGTCGGAAACGCCCTCGGTGCCTACCTCGGCGGCGTCGCCATCGCGGCCGGCCTGGGGTACGTCGCCCCGGTGTGGATCGGGCTTGGGCTCAGCGGGCTCGGCATCCTGCTCGCGGTCGTGACCTTCGCCATCGACCGTTCACGCCGGCGGTTGGGCGTGCACGTGCCCTACGGAACCGCGGCGATCACGGTCGTGCCGGCCACCTGGTTACGGGCACACTTGCCGGGCGGTTAGTCGGTCTGGAGCAGGATTCCGTCGCGGATGGCGCGCTTGCGCAGGGCGACCTTCGTGCCGACGTCGTGGCCGGCCAGGCGGTACTTCTCCCGGATGCGCTTGAGGTACGACTTGGCCGTTTCCTCGGAGATGCCCAGCTGGTAGGCCACGGCCTTCACGGGCTCACCGGCGCCGTAGAGTGCCATCACGCGGCGCTCCTGCGCGCTCAGGCGAGGGGAGTCCCCGTCTGAGCCGGCGTTGAGGGCGAGGTCGAGTTCGGCCGAGATGTACGATTCGCCGTTGTAGGCCGCGCGGATCGCCTCGACGATCATGCCGGCCTCTTCGCTCTTGACGAGGTAGCCGAGCGCGCCGGCGGCGAGTGCCTCCCGCACCAGGGCCGGCTCGGAGTAGGTGCTCATGAGCACGGTCTTGACGCCCGTCGTCTTCAGTGTCGAGATCTTCAGCGACACGGGGATGTTGTCCTTGAGGTCGAGGTCGAGCAGCACGACATCGACCGGGAACTCGGGGTGGGTGAGCAGCTCCGGCCAGGTCGTCACGGCGGCCACCATGTCGATGTCGTCGGCAGCGCCGCGGATCCACTCGGTGAGGGCACCCAGGAGCATTCGGTGGTCGTCGACCAGGGCCAAGCGGATGGGACCGTTGCTGTGCGTCACTGCTTCCTCCAACTGCCTCTGAGCCCGGTAGGCCACTTGGGAATCCTAGGCGTCCGCGGGATTGTCGACACTGCATTCGATATCCACTCGAAGACTTCCGTCCCGAATGGTATCGACGTGAGGGCCGACTATTCGGATAGCTTGCCACGTCTCGGGGTCTACTCGGCGGCGTGGCACACCTGTCGTCATCAATTCGATCGGGAATCGGACCTTCTTGCGAGAAACCGTGCCATGGGTCGGCGATATCGGCCCCAAAGTGAGCGAAACCGTCGACGCGGTCCGGGCGGTGTCGCTGATCAACAGCCAGATCGTGAGCAGGAGGGCATCGCGCTGGCTCGGCGCCAGCAGCCCGGCGAGCCCGGATGGGTCCTGCACCGTCACGGACGGGCCGAGGAACTCCGATTCGGTGACGGCGTGGTGCAGCCAGGTCTCGGTGCGGCCGTTGATGAGGTGGAGCCGCAGCTGCGTCGCGAGGGAAGCCGCAGTGGATGAGGTCTCCGGTGCCAGCGGCAGGGGAGTGCGCCCCTGCGCGACGTCGTCGAGGAGCGTCTCGGCGTCCAGGTCGAGCCGGGCCAGCTCCTCCGAGGCGAGCATGCCGACGGCGTAGCGGGGCTGGGAGACGGTGCTCTGCACCAGGACCAGGTCCAGTTCCAGCTCCACCATCCGCCGAAACGACCGCACGATGATCACGCCGAGCACCGGCGGGACGATGCCGAGGGCGATGCTGAGGATTTCGGGGGCCAGGGTGAGCAGGCTGGCGCGGTCCTCGAGGAGTGCCGCACCGGCCGTCAGCACACCGAGCACCCCCGTTGCCGCGAGCACATCGCGGGGCTCGCGCAGGGTGACCAGGCCGGTGAGCAACGCCCCGACGGCCGGGGCAGCGGTGGGGTAGACGTCGGCGTAGGACCGGCCGGCCGACCCGGCCAGGTCGAGGATGACGACAACCGCGCCGGTGATGAGCGCGAACGTGAACAGCCAGGGCGGCATCCGCGTGGACGACCTCTGCACGACCGCGACCGTGAAGACCGTAGCGATGAGCAGGATCAGCCAGGCGGCCAGGCTCGGCAGCGGGCTCGGCGTGCCGGGCAGTTGCACCACGAAGCGCCAGAACAGGAAGACGGCGATCGATCCGCCGCTGAAGACCAGTCCGACACCCAGGTGCCGGCCGCCGAGGCCGTTCGGGTCGGCGCGGGCGGCCTTGACGATGCGGCCCGTCCGGCGCAGGCTCCGGCGCGCGTCCGGGCGTGTGGCGCCGGGACTCGCTGGGGCCTGGCCTGCGGCGCCGGGGGTCACGGCGGCACGGCTGACCGCGCCCGGAGCGACCGCGCCCGGAATGACCGCGCCCGGTTCCACGGTCGGGCGGCTCACTTGGGCNGAGCACAACCGTCGTGCCCGACCCGGGCGACGAGAACAGGCGGGCGTTGCCGCCGACGTCCCGGAGCCTGGCCACGACCGACTCGGTGAAGCCCAGGCGTTCGCTGCCGACTCCGTCGAGGTCGAAGCCGACCCCGGCGTCGGTGACCATCGCGCGGACGGTGGTGTCGTCATCCGTGATCGTCACATCGGCACGTTTGACGCCGGAGTGGCGACGCACGTTCTCCAGGCACTCGCCGAGGGCGAGCAGGAAGGAATCGAGGACCGTGCTGGGCAGCAGGACCTGCCCGCTGCCGTGCCAGTCCACCTCCAGCCCCATCCGGCCGAAGCGCTGTTTGACCGACTCGAGCGTGTTGCCGAGGGTGGATTCGCTCGCCGGTTCCAGTGTGTACACGCCCGAACGCCGCGGCGTGGGCAGCCCGCCCAGGCGCAGCTGCCGCAGCAGCCGGGCGTCGTCCCCGGCCTGTTCCCGCAGGGCGTCGGGGCTGACGCCGACGCCGGAGTGTGCGAGCAGCGTGAGGGTGGCCAGGACGGTGTCGTGCAGGAGTCGCGCGTCCTGCCGGCGCTGCGCTTCGAGCTCGCTCGCATGGCGTTCGGCGCGGTGAGCGCGCCCGATCGCGGCGATGCGCTGCATCGCACGAGGGATGCTTTGGCCCATCCACCACCCGCCGAGGGTGGTGGCGAACCATCCGGAGATCGTCAGGGCCAGGGGAACGATGGTGCCGTTCGAGGTGACCGTGGCGGCGACGACGCTGGCCACGGTGAAGCCGAGCACGGATCCCAGGGTCACCAGCCGGGACAGGCTCACCACGAGGACGATCGCCACGGAGCTCATCGCCCCGGCAGCGACGGCCGCGATGACGGATTCCTCGACGAGGTTCATCCGGGGTTCGGGCGGCCGTCCGAAGCCGATCAGCAGGATGACGGCCATGCCGGTGAGCACGGTCATCACCACCCAGCGGATCGCGCCGGTGTGGCCGAGCAGGTACTGCCAGCCGGCCATTGCCAGCACGAGCAGCACGCAGCCGAGGAGAATATCGGGGGCCAGGCCGCCCGGGACGAGCATGCACAGCAGCGCCGTGACGGAACCGGCCAGGCCGGTCGCGCGGGCCGCTCGACGCAGCAGGCGGTCGCGCTCTTTCAGTAAGCGGTCGCGCTCTGTGAAGGTGCGTTGCATGGTCGCCTGTCGTCTGACGCGTGAGATGCGTTACACAGCACCATATCGGGCCGGAGGTGCCGACGTCGCCCGGCGCGAGGCTGCGCGGAGCATCCGGACCAGAACCAGCCCGGTGACGACGGCCATGCTCACGGCCATCAGGGCGCCGGCGCACACTCCGATCACCAGGGTGAGCCACAGCGCCTGGCCCGGCTGCCAGAGCGGGGTCGCCACCGCGAAGAACACCGACAGCCCCACGCACCAGGCCGCAGCCGTGCCGGCCACCCACCAGCCGCTCCCGGCCAGGTGGCGGCGCAGTTCCAGCCACTGGGCGAAGCCGATCGAACAGAGGAGCACCGCCGCGGCGAGGGCGCCCACGGCGATCTGCGCGCCGAGCGGCCAGGCCGGCCAGGCCTCGGGGTCGCTCCACAGCAGCAGCCCGATGAACCAGGCGATCGCCGCCGCGACCGCGGTGCCGGCAATCCACCGGGCCGCCGAGAGAGCGGGGAGCCGGCGGGTCAGCACGTGCGCCTGGGACCAGCCGAGCAGCGCCCCTTCGGCGGCGCCCGCCGCCACCAGGGCCGCCGTGACCATCGACGGGTTCAGCAGGGTTGCCGCCACCTGCGCGAGCGCCGGCGCCAGGAACCCCACGGCCTCTCCCGCGCTCACCCAGGCGACCCAGGTCAGGAGGAGGCGGGAGTCCGCACGCGCCGGAAGTGACGCTCCCCTGGGCATCAGGCCGTGCTGGGCGCCACGGCCTCGTTTCGCCTGGCGGCGGCCGGATCAGTGCCGCCCAGGTCGAGGCGGAAGGGCGGATACTCGTCCCGCATGAGGGCGGTGTACACGATCACCCGGTACGACCACCGGTTCAGCCCCAGGATCAGGTCGAACAGCGCCCGCCGGTAGCGCCCGGTGAACAGCAGGATGACGGCGGCGACCAGGACCAGCATCCCGAGCAGCGACAGGCCGGCGTTCGGGACGAAATCGGTCCGGCCCTCGGCGTAGCTGTACGTCATGACGCCGGTCGTGACATCGTCCGAGGGCGCGCGCCAGGCCCAACCGCCGCCGGTGAACGCGGCCACGATCAGGAGGTGCGGGATGGCGAGCAGCCACGATTTGACCAGCACCAGCCCCCGGGAAAGCCGCTCCGGGTAGTCGACCTCGAGTTCGGCGGGGTAATCAGCCGGCGAGAGCGTGAACGGCGGATATCGATCGGTGCCGAGGGCCGAATACGAGTAGAAGGCCACCCGCCAGCTCCAGCGGAGCACTCCGACGTTGAACGTGAAAATGGATTCGGGGTACCGGCCGGTGAACAGGATGGCGAACCAGGCGATGATCGAGCTGAACACGAACGCTATCCACAGGAACACCAGCACGAAGATGTGCGGGATCACGAGGAACCACTTGACCAGCCACATCCAGTTGGAGAGCTGGGGGTCCAGTTCGCCGTACAACCGCGCGGGGTAGGCCCACGACTCGGGCTCGCCGGCCGGAACGGCGGCCATCGCGGCGGCGCCACCGCCGGCGGCGCCCGCGCTCGCCGGTCCCGGAGCCGGTCCCGCTCC
>NZ_SOHC01000024.1:0-59613 GCF_004403955.1 Cryobacterium sp. TMT1-2-1 | reverse complement strand
GGATGCCCGTGGCCGCCGTGAGTCCCACCGCGGCCGTGCCCGCCGCGAGCGCGCAGCCGACGGCCCGTCCCGTCCCGGCCGCCACCACCGTCCCGGGGCGCCTCCGCACCTGCTCGGTGGCCGGCCTCGCCGCTGATCCCCGCCTCGCACACTTCCAGGCGCATGTGGTCAACGCGGACACCGGCGAGGTGCTCTTCGACCGCGGCGGACGCACCGCCTCCCGCACGGCCAGCGTGCTCAAGGTGCTCACGAGCGCCGCCGCGCTCAGTGTGCTCGGACCGGACTACCGGGCCACGACCACCGTCGTCGCCGGCAGCGAACCGGGCCAGGTGGTGCTCGTCGGCGGGGGAGACGTGACGCTGTCCCGCACACCGTCGGGCAACGAATCCGTCTACGCCGGCGCCGCGCACCTCGACGAGCTGGCCCGGCAGACCACCGCGGCATGGACCGCGGCGCACCCCGGCACTCCGATCACCTCGCTCGTGCTCGACGCGTCGCTCTTCGGCGGCCCCGGCTGGCAGCCCGGCTGGGCGCGCACGGAACTGGCGGCCGGCTACATGCCCGAAATCACCGCGCTGCAGGTCGACGGCGACCGCGAGGACCCGTACCGGGGCACCTCGCCGCGCAGCGAGGACCCGATCGGCCGGGCCGGGCAGGCCTTCGCCGACGCCCTCGGCGGCGGAGTGTCGATCAGCCGGGGCACCGCCCCCGCCGGCGCCGCGAAGCTCGCGGCGGTGTCGTCCCAGCCGGTATCCACCCTGGTGAAGCAGTCACTGATCGTCTCGGACAACGCCGTCGCCGAGATGCTCGCCCGGCTCGTCGCGGTGGAATCCGGCGCCGGGAACACGTTCGACGCGCTGCAGCAGGGCATCGTCGGCGGACTCGAGCCCTACGGCATCGACACGACCGGGATCGTGATCACGGACGGCTCCGGCCTGAGCGTGGACAACGCGGTCGCCCCGGCCTACCTGACCCGCCTGTTCGTGAAGGTCCACCGGCGCGAGGGCAGCCTGGGCGTCATCGCCGACGGCCTGCCCGTCGCCGGGCGCACCGGGTCGCTCTCCTACAGCGACCGGTTCGCCGGCGCCAACGCGGCCGCCGACGGGGCCGTCTTCGCGAAGACCGGCTGGATAGACACCGGGTACACGCTGTCGGGCATCATCCACGCCGCCGACGGCACCCCGCTGACCTTCGCCGTATACGCGCTGGGTGATGTGAGCGATAATGCGAAGCAGGCCATCGATACCATTACGACGGGGTTCTTCCGCTGCGGCGACAACCTCTCGAACAACTGAAGCGAAGGAGAAATCCGTGACCAGGGCACTGTTCATCATCGACGTGCAGAACGACTTCACCGAGGGCGGCGCGCTCGCCGTGGCGGGCGGCGGCGCCGTGGCTTCGGCGGTGACCGAACTGCTGGCGGCGCATCCGAACGCCTACGACGTCGTCTTCGCGTCGCGGGACTGGCACGATGCCGACAGCGACAATGCGGGCCACTTCGCCGCGGCGGGCGAGCCCGACTTCAGCACCACCTGGCCGGTGCACTGCGTCGCGGGCACGCCCGGCGCCGACTACCACGCGGCCCTGTTGCTGCCCGAGGAGACCATCCACATCCGCAAGGGCCAGGGCTCCCCGGGGTACTCCATCTTCGACGGCGTCTCCGAGGGCGGGGACAAGACCGGCGAACTGCTGATCGCCAACGGCGTGACGGATGTCGACGTCGTCGGCCTGGCCACCGACTACTGCGTGCGCGCCTCGGTCGTCGACGCGCTCGAGCACGGCCAGCACGTGCGCGTGCTCACCGACCTGGTCGCCGGGGTAACGGCGGAGACGAGCGAGGCGGCCCTGGCCGAAATGGCTCACCTGGGCGCCGCCCTCGCCACGTCTGACGTGGTCGAATAGGTGTCGCTGAGTGAGCGTCCGGTAGCGGTGGCCGAATTCGCCCGGCGCCTCGACGGAGTGCGGATCGCCTACGACTACGTGCCGGGGGAGCGCCCCATCCTCCTCGTGCACGGCTTCGCGTCGACGGCCGCGGTCACCTGGTCGACCCCCGGCTGGGTGCGCGCGATCACGGATGCCGGACGCGGCGTGATCACCCCCGACCTGCGCGGCCACGGGCGCAGCGATGCTCCCCGCCGCGCGGCCGACTACGCGCCGCGCCAGCTCGCGGCCGACCTCGTCGCCGTGCTCGACGCGCTCGAACTCGACCAGGTCGACGTCATCGCCTACTCGATGGGCTCGCGCGTCGCCGCGGCCCTCACCCAGCTGGCGCCCGAGCGGGTGCGGCGGGTCGTGCTCGGCGGGGCCGGGCCGCTGGAACTCTTCGAAACCTGGGACCCGGACGCGGTGCGCCGCTTCGTGACCCACGGCGACCTGCCGGCCGACCCGACGATCGCGGCAGTGCTCGGCGCGGCGATCCAGGCAGGCGCCGACCGGGACGCGCTCATGGCCTGCGTGCAGGGAGTCGCGGGCGCCACGCTCGACGTGCCGCCGGGCATCCCGGTGCTCTACGCCGCCGGCGGGGCCGACACGATCCCGGCCGGAGTGGAGGAGATCGCGCGGGCGCGCGGTTCGGAGTACCTGGAACTCGCCGGCCGCGGCCACATCAACGCCCTGACCTCCCGCGAGTTCAAGCAGGCCGCGCTGGCCTTCCTCGCCTGACCCCTTCCCGCCTGCCCCCTGACCCCTACCCCCTGACCCCTGCCCCCTGCCCCCTGACCCCTGCCCCCTGCCCCCTGACCCCTGCCCCCTTCCCCCTTCCCCCATTTTTTTCCCGCCCTTTCCCGCGAAACCGCAGTTGTGCGCGTTAAACGTGCGCCATAACGCGCACAACTGCTGTCTCGCGGGGATGTGGGGTGGGGACGGGAGACGGGGATGGGGGATGGGGAATGGGGGACGGTTAGAGCTGGTGGCCGAGCTTGTACTCGGGGCTCGGCTCGCCCTCGCGGGTGTACGAGAAGCCGTCGGCGCCGATCGTGACGGCCGCCTCGGCCGGCTCGGTGCGCGCGACCAGGGGGCGCACGACGCCGTCCAGGTCGAGCACGGCGGATGCCTCGCTGTACCAGCTGGGCACGACCGGGTTGCCCCACCAGTCGCGGCGCTGGTTGTCGTGCACGTCCCAGGTGAGGGTGGGGTTGTCCGGGTCGCCGGTGTAGTAATCCTGCGTGTAGATCTCGATCCGGTGCCCGTCGGGGTCGCGCAGGTACAGGTAGAACGCGTTCGAGACGCCGTGCCGGCCCGGACCGCGCTCGATCTTGTCCGATTGGCGCAGGGCTCCGAGGTGGTCGCAGATGTGCAGGATCTGGTGCTGCTCGTGCGTGGCGAAGGCGATGTGGTGCAGGCGCGGGCCGTCGCCGCCGGTGAGGGCGACGTCGTGCACGGTGGGCTTGCGGTACATCCACGCGGCGTAGGTGGTGCCCTCGGCATCCTGGATGTCCTCGGACACGGTGAAGCCGAGGCCCTCGTGGTAGGCGCGGGCGGCCTCGACGTCGGGGGTCATCACGTTGAAGTGGTCGAGGCGGGAGATCGCCCCGGCACCGTGCACGTCGTAGCGGCGGGTGAAGCGTTCGACGTGCTCGGAGTCGTAGAAGAACTCGACCGGGAAGCCCAGCGGATCCTCGACCCTGACCGCCTCGCCGACGCCGCGGGTCGCGCCGGCCGGGCGTGGCTCGACGCGGGCGCCGAGCTCGCGGTAGTAGTCGGCCGCAACCGCGACCTCGTCCTGCGACCGCACCCGGTAGGCGAGGGCGGCGAGGGCGGCGACCGGGCCGAGGCGCAGCACCAGGGAGTGGTGCAGGTATTCCTCGAAGGCGCGCAGGTAGATGGCCTCGTCGTCCTCGTAGGTGACGACGAGCCCGAGCACGCCCACGTAGAACGCGCGGGACTCGGCGAGGTCGGTCACGATCAGCTCCGCGTAGGCGGCGCGGATGATGTCCGGCGGGGTGGAGGTGGGCTGGGGGTTCATGGGAGATCTCCTCGTTGAGTGGGTTCGTGACGGTGCGGGACGGGGCCCCGCCCGTGAGGGGTCGCATATCGACCTTCCTGACGGCAATGAAGGTCGATATGCCACCCCTCACAGCCCGAGCGGGGGCTAGCGCGCGCCGAAGCGGGGGGTGTGCACGACGCCGAGCGAGATGTGCACGGCCTGCTGGTCGGTGTAGAAGTCGATCGACCGGTAGCCGCCCTCGTGGCCGAGACCGGAGGCCTTCACCCCGCCGAACGGCGTGCGGAGGTCCCGCACGTTGTGCGAGTTCAGCCAGACCATGCCGGCCTCGACCGCGTGCGCGAAGGTGTGCGCGCGGGTGAGGTCCGAGGTCCAGAGGTAGGCGGCCAGCCCGTACTTCACGCCGTTGGCCAGTTCGAGGGCCTCCGCGTCGGTGTCGAACGGGGTGATCGTCACGACCGGGCCGAAGATCTCCTCCTGGAAGATCCGCGCCGTCGGGGCGACATCCGCGAACACCGTCGGCGCCACGTAGTTGCCCTCCGGAAGGCCGGCCGGGCGGCCGCCGCCGGCGAGCAGGCGGCCCTCGGACTTGCCGAGCTCCACGTAGCTCATCACCTTGGCGAAGTGCTCGGGGTGCACGAGCGCGCCCACCTCGGTCTTCGGGTCGTGCGGGTCGCCGACCACGATCTGCTGGGCGCGCGCCGCGAAGCGGGCGCAGAAGTCCTCGTAGATGCTGCGCTCGACCAGGATGCGGCTGCCGGCGGTGCAGCGCTCGCCGTTGAGCGAGAAGACACCGAACAGGGTCGAGTCGATCGCCGCGTCGAGGTCGGCGTCGGCGAAGACGACGGCGGGCGACTTGCCGCCGAGCTCCATCGACATGCCCTTGAGGTTCGCGGCGCAGTTGCGGTAGATCAGCTGGCCGGTTGTGGTCTCGCCGGTGAACGAGATCAGGGGGACTCTCGGATGCTTCACCAGCGCGTCGCCGGCCTCCTCGCCGATCCCGTTGACCAGGTTGAACACCCCGGCGGGCAGCCCGGCGGCGGCGAAGATCTCCGCCCACAGGCTCGCCGACAGCGGAGTGAACTCGGCCGGCTTGAGCACGACGGTGCAGCCGGAGGCCAGCGCGGGGGCGAGCTTCCAGCTCTCCAGCATGAACGGGGTGTTCCACGGGGTGATCAGGCCGGCGACACCGACCGGCTTGCGGTTGACGTAGTTGATCTGCCGCCCGGGCACGCTGTACGTGTCGTCGGCCTGGGCCACGATCAGGTCGGCGAAGAAGCGGAAGTTCTCGGCCGCGCGGTGCGCCTGGCCGAGGGCCTGCGTGATCGGCAGCCCGGTGTCGAAGGTTTCGAGTTCGGCCAGCCGGGCATCCTGCGCCTCGATCGCTTCGGCGATGCGGTTCAGCACCTGCGCGCGGGCGCGGGGGAGCATCCGGGGCCAGGGCCCGTCGGTGAACGCGCGCGTCGCCGCGGCGACGGCCAGGTCGATGTCCTCCGCCTGCCCGGCGGCGGCCGTGGCGTAGCTCCGGTTCGACACCGGGTCGAGCACGTCGAACGTCTTCCCCGACACGCTGTCGACGAACTCGCCGTCGATGAAGTGCTGGATCCGGGTCGGCAGGTTCTCCGGGATGTAGTGGGCGGCGGCCGCGTGGTGGGTGGGCGCGGCGTGCATCTGGGCCGCGCGGGCGGCGGCGGAGGCGGGGTCGGGCATGGTCATGCTCCCTTCACGGTGAAGCCGTCGACCGGGGAGAGGTATTTCTCGCCCGCGGCCAGCAGCCTGGTCATTTTTTCGATGCCTTCAGGCGTCGGCGTGATCAGCGGCGGGCGCACGAAACCGGATGCGATCAGGCCGCGCTGCTCGAGCACCCATTTGCCCGGCGCCGGGTTGGTCTCGACGAAGAGCAGGTCGACGAGCGGGTGCAGGCCGTAGTGGATCTCCCGTGCGCGTTCGATGTCGCCCTCGATCCACGCGTTGTACATCTCGACGTGGGCGACCGGGGCGATGTTCGAGGTGGCGCTGATGTAGCCGACGCCGCCGAGGGCGAGCAACGGCAGGCAGAGCAGCTCGATGCCGCTCCAGACCAGCAGGTCGGGACCGCAGAGCTGGAGCACCCGGGAGAAGTGCTCGAAGTCCTTGGTCGTCTCCTTGACGCCGACGAAGTTGTCGAAATCGCGGTAGAGGCGCGCGATGGTCTCCGGGCCGATGTCGACAGCGGTGCGGCTGGGCACGTTGTAGGCCACGATCGGCAGGTCGGGGAACTCCTCGGCGACCGTTTTGTACCAGACGTAGAGCGCCTCCTGGGTGGGGCGGGCGTAGTACGGCGTGATGATCAGGGCGGCGTCGACGCCGGCATCCTGCGCGGCAGCGGTGAGCTCGAGGGTCTCGTCGAGCTTGGCCGAGCCGGTGCCGGGCATGAACGGCACCCGGTCGTCGATCGCGGCGGCGACCGTGCGGATGGCGTCGGCGCGCTCGGCGATGGTCTGCGAGCTGGGCTCGCCGGTCGAGCCGCCGATCGAGATTCCGTGGGTGCCGGATGCCAGCTGCCAGTTCACGAGGTTGACCAGGCCCGCGTGGTCGACGGCCCCGTCCGCGGTGAACGGCGACATCAGGGGCGCGATGGAGCCCTTGATCTGGGCTGGATTGCTGCGGAACTTCATTGTCTCTGCTCTCTGATCCGGTGCTTGCGTGCCCGGATCGGTGTTACGCGTGGTGGGCGAGGAAGGCGTCGAGGGTGGACAGGCGGTGGTTGCGGGCGCAGAGCTCGATGTCGAGCGGGTCCGCTCCGCCCTCGATCAGGTCGAGCAGCGCGTCGTGCTCGGCGACGGATTCGGGGGCACGGCCCGGCACGAAGCTGAAGGTCGAGCTGCGCAGCGCGTTCAGGCGGGTCCAGCCGCGGTGCACCAGGTCGAGGATGTGCGGGTTGGGGCAGGTCTCGAACAGGAGCGTGTGGAACTCGGCGTTCAGCCGGGTGAAGCTGGCCGGTTCGAAGTGGGTGAGGTTCTCCCGCATCGCCTGGTTCACGGCCCTGGCCTTGCGCAGGGTGACGACGCTGATCGTGGGGGCGGCGAGGGCGGTGGCGTACCCCTCGACCAGGCCGAGCGTCTGCATGGTGACTTCGTACTCGGCGGCGTTCAGCATGGCCACCTGGGCGCCGACATTGCGTTCGAAGGTGATCAGGCCCTCGGCCTCGAGTTTCCGGATGGCCTCGCGCACCGGAACCGCGCTGACCCCGAGGTCGCCGGCGATCTGGCCGAGCACGAGCCGGTAGCCCGGGCTGAACCGGCCGTCGGCGATGCGCTCCCGAATCCACCCGTAGGCGAGCTGGGACTTGCTCACGCCGGCGGCATCCGAGGCGCTCATGCGTCCCGCTCCTCCAGGTAGCGTGCCCGCCAGGCCGCGTTCATCGGGTACAGGCCGTCGACGCCCTCGCCGGCGGCGACCATGGCGGCGATGAACGTTTCCTCGCGTTCCTGTTCGATCCCCGCGGTGACGACTTCCTCGACCAGGTGCGGCGGGATGACGAGCAGCCCGTCGGCATCGCCGACGATGACGTCGCCGGGCTGCACCGACGTGCCGCCGCAGGCGACGGTCACGTCCACGTCCCAGGGAACGTGGCGGCGCCCGAGCACGGCCGGGTGCCCGCCGGCGTGGTAGGTGGGGATGTCCAGGGCGGAGACGGCCACGAGGTCGCGCACGCCGCCGTCGGTGACGAGGCCGGCGGCTCCGCGCACCTGGGCGCGCAGGGCGAGGATGTCGCCGACCGTGCCCGTGCCGCGCTCGCCGCGGGCCTCCATCACCAGCACGTCGCCCGGGCCGAGCCCGTCGAAGGCGCGTTTCTGGGCGTTGTACCCGCCGCCGTGGGACTCGAACAGGTCTTCCCGGTTCGGAATGTAGCGCAGCGTGCGGGCGCGGCCGACGAGGCGGGCCTCCGGCCGGGTCGACCGGAGCCCGTCGATGGACACGTTGTTCAGGCCGCGCTTACGCAGCTGGGAGCTGAGGGTGGCCGTGCCGACGCTGTTGATCCGGGCGATGAGCTCGGGCGTGAGGGTGAACGCGGCCGGGGCATCCGCCGGCGCGTCCGCGGGGGCATCCGCCGACACGAGGCCGGCGGCCTCGGCCGAGCCCCAGGCCTCCGCGCGCTGCAGGTCGTCGACCCTGGGCCCGGCGCCCCACGGGGCGAGCGGCACGGTGCCCCCGGTGATGGGGGTGACGAGACGGCCCGTTGTCGGCGCGCCGGGGGCGTCGGGGGCATCCACCTCGACCTCGACGACGTCGCCGGGCGAGACGACGGATGACCCCGCCGGAGTTCCGGTGAGGATGACGTCCCCGGGCTCGAGCGTGATCAGCTGGGAGAGGTCGGCCACCAGCCGGCCGAACGGAAAGAGCAGGTCGGCGGTCGTGTCGTCCTGCACGAGCTCGCCGTTGACCCAGGTGCGCAGGCGCAGGCCGGCCGGGTCGAGGCCCTCGGCGGGCAGGAAGACCGGGCCGAGCGGGGTGAAGCCGTCGCCGCCCTTGGAGCGCAGGTTCGAGCCCTTATCGGCGTGGCGCAGGTCGTAGACGCCCAGGTCGTTGGCCGCGGTGACGTGCGAGACGGCCGCCCAGCCCTCCTCGGGTGTGACGCGGCGGGTGAGGCGCCCGATGACCAGCGCGATCTCTCCCTCGAACGCGAGCAGCTCGCATCCGGCCGGGCGTTCGACCGGAGCCCCGCTCACGGCGAGCGAGGTGGCCGGCTTCAGGAAATACCCGGGCTGCTCCGGAGTGCGGCCGCGCTGGGCGACGCGGCTCGGGTAGTTGAGGTGCACGGCAATGATCTTGCCCGGCGCACCCCCTGTGCCGTGTTCGCCGGCACCCGGAACCTGTGGAATCAGCATGATCTGGTGGTCGCTACCGATCGAGGCGTCACTGCCATGGAATACTCCCTTGTATCTCCGATACGATCCGGCCAACGTATCACAGATCGTATATCATCCGCACTCGAGCCGCCGGTGGATCCCCTCGCCGAGAATCGCCGATTACGCCGAGAATCCCCGGTGCAACGGCGACTGTCGGCAGGAACGGCGACTCTCTGGCGCCCGGTGATCGACCGCCGGAACCTGCGCGCATCCGCGAAGTGCGGGCCGGCACGGACCGAATGCAGCGGATCTGAGCGTATTTTCGTCCGGCTGCCGCGGAATCCGTCGTCGTCAGTCACCGAGACGACTCTCTTCCGCTGCGGCCGGGCGAAGTTCTTGCTCAGACCGGCTAGATTTGAAGCAGACTTTCCGAGGAGGCATTGTGTTGCACATTTCAGAATCCGAATTGCTCGCGCAGGTACCCAACGAGCTGTACATCAACGGCCGGTGGGTACCGGCTGCCGATGGCGGCACGCTCCAGGTGTTCGACCCCGCCACGGGCAAGGTGATAAAGACGATCGCCGACGCCCGGGTCGAAGACGGCGCCGCCGCACTCGACGCCGCCGTGGAGGCTCAGGACAGCTGGGCCGCCACCCCGCCGCGGGTGCGCGGCGAGATCCTGCGCCGCGCGTTCGACCTGCTGCAGGAGCGCAAGCACGAGTTCGCGATGCTGATGACGCTCGAGATGGGCAAGCCGCTGGCCGAGGCGCACGGCGAGGTCGCCTACGGCGGCGAGTTCCTGCGCTGGTTCAGCGAGGAGGCCGTGCGGATCAGCGGCCGCTACGGCACCAACCCCGAGGGCACCGGCCGGATGATCGTCACCCAGCACCCGGTGGGGCCGAGCTTCCTGATCACCCCGTGGAACTTCCCGCTCGCCATGGCGACCCGGAAGATCGCCCCGGCGCTCGCCGCCGGCTGCACGGTCGTCATCAAGCCGGCCGAGCTCACCCCGCTGACCACCCTCTACCTGGTCAAACTGTTCGAAGAGGTCGGTCTTCCGGCCGGTGTCGTCAATGTGATCACGACCTCGACCTCCTCGGCCGTGGCCGGGCCGATCATCGCCGACCCGCGGCTGCGCAAGCTCTCCTTCACCGGCTCGACCGCCGTCGGCCAGAAGCTCATCCAGCAGTCCGCCCAGGGCGTGCTGCGCACCTCGATGGAGCTCGGCGGCAACGCCCCGTTCATCGTGTTCGAGGACGCAGACCTCGACCGGGCCGTTGACGGGGCGATCATGGCCAAGTTCCGCAACATCGGCCAGGCCTGCACCGCCGCGAACCGGTTCGTCGTGCACGCCTCCATCGCCGAGGAATTCGCGCGCCGCGTCACGGAGCGTGTGAACGGCTTCACCGTCGGGCGCGGCACCGAAGACGGCGTCACGATCGGCCCGCTGATCAACGACGACGCCGTGGCGAAAGCCGACACGCTCGTGCAGGACGCCGTCCGGCGCGGCGCCACGCTGCTCACCGGCGGCTCCGCGATCGAGGGCGTCGGCACCTTCTACCAGCCCACCGTGATCAGCGGGGTGAAGGCCGGCAGCGACATCCTGCGCGAAGAGATCTTCGGGCCGGTGCTGTCGATCATCCCGTTCGTCGACGAGGATGACGCGGTGCGGATCGCCAACGACACCGAATTCGGGCTGATCAGCTACGTGTTCACGAAGGACCTGGCCCGCGGGCAGCGGATGATTGAGCGCCTGCAGACCGGCATGATGGGGCTCAACATGGGCGTCATCTCCAACGCGGCCGCCCCGTTCGGCGGGGTCAAGCAGTCGGGTCTCGGCCGTGAGGGCGGCTTCGAGGGCATCCACGAGTACCTCTCGACGAAGTACACGCTCACGCCCGATCCCTTTACCGTCTAGCCCCGCCCCGCCCCACCCTGAGGAGCTCCCGCGCACCGCGCGGGAGCTCCGGCTGCGTGTGTCCGTGTCCGTGTCCGTGTGTGTGTGTGTGTGACTAACTCAGGAGAATCGGTGTCGCATCCGGAACTTGCCGCGCTGGTCCGCGGACTGGGGACCCGCGGGAACGGATTCTCCTGAGTTGGCCACAACGGCCGGCGGGCACGAGGGGGCGCGTGGGCCGCGGCCTAGACTTTGCGGATGCCCGTCATCGAGATCACAGAGCTCAGCGACCCGCGGCTGGCCGACTACGCGCACCTGACCGATGTGGCGCTCAAGAAGGCCCGCGGCACCGAACACGGGCTGTACCTCGCCGAGTCGTTGCTCGTCTTCGAGCGGGCGCTCCGGGCCGGGCACCAGCCGCGCTCGGTGCTCGCCCTCGGCGGCTCTGCCGAGGAGGCCCTGGCCGCCCTCGGCGATCGGGCCGCAGACGTTGCGGTTTTCGTCGGGCCGGGGGAGCTGCTCGCGGAGCTGACCGGGTACATCCTGCACCGCGGCCTGATTGCCTCGATGCACCGGCCGGCCCTGCCCGACCCGGACGAGCTGCTCGCCGGCGCCCGCCGCATCGTCATCCTCGAGGACGTCGCCGATCCCACCAACGTCGGGGCCATCTTCCGCTCGGCCGGCGCGATCGGCGCGGACGCGATCCTGGTCACGCCGCGCTGCTCCGACCCGTTCTACCGCCGCGCCATCCGGGTCTCGATGGGCACCGTGCTGCAGGTGCCGTGGACCCGAGTCGGCGACTGGCCGGCCACCCGCGGGCTGCTGACCCGGCACGGCTTTCATGTGGCCGCGCTCGCCCTGACCCCGGATGCCGTGAGCCTGCGTGACTTCGACGGCCGCGCGCACGAGCGGCTCGCCCTCGTGCTCGGCGCCGAGGGGCACGGGCTCACCGACGAGGCGCTCGCGGCATCCGACACCGTGGTGCAGATCCCGATGAAGCACGGCATCGACTCGCTCAACGTGGCCGCGGCCAGCGCCGTCGCCATGTGGGCCCTCTCCGACTAGCCCCGACCCCCCGCGAAACCGCAGTTGTGCGCGTTAAAACGCCCGCTTAGCGCGCACAACTGCGGTTTCGCGGGGGTGTCCTAGGCTGGGGACATGAGCAACGAAGCCGTAATCGTGGATGTCGTCCGCACCCCGTCGGGCCGCGGCAAGCCCGGCTGCGCCCTCTCCGGCGTGCACCCCGCCGACCTGCTCGCGGGCGTGCTGGGCGAGCTGGTCAGCCGCAACGGCCTCGATCCGGCCCTCGTCGACGACGTGATCGGCGGATGCGTCAGCCAGGCCGGCGAACAGGGCTTCAACATCACCCGCACCGCGCTCCTCGCCGCGGGCTTCCCCGACTCCGTCCCCGCCGTCACGATCGACCGGCAGTGCGGCTCCAGCCAACAGGCCGCCACCTTCGCCGCCCAGGGCGTGATCGCCGGCAGCTACGACATCGTCATCGCCTGCGGCGTCGAATCGATGAGCCGGGTGCCGCTCGGCTCCTCCCTCAGCGGAAAGGACCCCTACGGCGAGCTCCTCCGCGAGCGCTACCCGGAGGGCCTGGTCAGCCAGGGCGTCTCGGCCGAGCTGATCAACGAGAAGTGGGGCCTCGGCCGGCAGGAGCTCGACGCCTTCGCCGCCCGCTCGCACCGCCTCGCCGCGGCCGCGGCCGGGCGCGGCGACTTCGCCCGCGAGATCGTGCCCGTGGCCACGCCGGACGGCAGCGTGGTCAGCCTCGACCAAACCGTCCGGGCCGGCACCACCGTCGAATCCCTGGCCGGCCTCCAGCCGGCCTTCCGCACCGACGCCCTCGCCGAGCGCTTCCCCGACCTCGACTGGCAGATCACCGCCGGCAATTCCTCCCCGCTGACCGACGGCGCATCCGCCGCGCTGATCATGAGCGCCGCCCGCGCCGAACAGCTCGGCCTCACCCCCCGCGCCCGCTTCCACAGCTTTGCGGTCACCGGCAGCGACCCCCTGCTCATGCTCACCGGCGTGATCCCGGTGACCCGCCGCATCCTCGACCGCGCGGGCCTCGGCATCGACGACCTCGACGCCTACGAGGTCAACGAGGCCTTCGCCTCCGTGCCGCTGGCCTGGCTCCAGGACCTGCACGCCGACCCGGAGCGGCTCAACCCGCGCGGCGGCGCGATCGCCCTCGGCCACGCGCTCGGCTCCTCCGGAACGCGCCTGCTCGGCACCCTGCTGAACCACCTCGAAGCCACCGGCGGCCGCTTCGGCCTCCAGGCAATGTGCGAAGGCGGCGGCATGGCCAACGCCACCATTATCGAAAGGCTCTAACCCCATGCAGATCGACGCATGCTCCGCCCTCGTCACCGGAGGCGCCTCCGGCCTCGGCCTGGCCACCGCGACGGCCCTGCACGAGGCCGGCGCCATCGTGGTGCTGCTCGACCTCCCCGGATCGCCGGGCGAGCGGATCGCCGCCGATTTCGGCGGTCGCGCCGTCTTCGCGCCGGGCGACGTGACCAACCCGGCCGACGTTCAGGCCGCGGTGGATGCCGCGACCGCGCTGGCCCCGCTGCGGATCGTCGTCAACTGCGCCGGCATCGCCCCCGGCGCGCGCACGGTCGGCCGGGGCGGCCCGCTGCCGCTGGAGGACTTCGAACGCGCCATCCGGATCAACCTCGTCGGCACGTTCAACGTGATCCGGCTGGCCGCCGCCGCCATGCAACAGACGGAACCGCTCGGCGGCCCCGGACAGGGAGCATCCGAGCGCGGCGTGATCGTGAACACCGCGTCGGTCGCGGCCTTCGACGGCCAGATCGGGCAGGCCGCTTACGCGGCGTCCAAGGGCGGGGTGGCCGCGATGACACTGCCGCTCGCCCGCGAGTTCGCCCAGTCGTTCATCCGGGTGATGACCATCGCGCCGGGCATCTTCGACACCCCGATGATGCAGGGCATGGCGCAGGAGGTGCGGGACTCCCTCGGCGCGCAGGTGCCGCATCCGTCCCGGCTCGGCGACCCGTCCGAATATGCGGCCCTCGTGCGCCACATCGTCGAGAACCCCATGCTCAACGGCGAGACCATCCGGCTCGACGGCGCCATCCGGATGCAGCCGCGCTGACCGTTCCGTGAACCGCCGAGGTTCAGGTTGAGTTGCGGAGAAAGTGCCTTCAATGTCGAAACGAAGGTACTTTCTCCGCAACTGAATCGAGTGATTCCGCGAGGGGGCGACTCCGTCCGGCCCGGGGCGCTCAGCCGAGCAACTCCGGCCGCTTCCACGCCGCCCCGTGCACGTGCTGGTCGAGGAAGGCGAACACCGTTTCGTACCAGACGACGGCGTGCTGGGGCTTCAGCACCCAGTGGTTCTCGTCGGGGAAGTACAGGAATTTGTGCCGAGTGCTCCCGTCGGGCTCGGCGTGATGCTCGGCGAGTTCGGACCACAGCCGCAGGCTCTCGCCGATCGGCACCCGGTAGTCGTGGTCGCCGTGGATGACGAGCATCGGCGTCGCGATCTCGCGCACGCTGTGGTGCGGCGAGTTGTCGATCATGCCCTGCGGCGAAAAGATGCTCTGCCAGTAGTGCGAGCTGTCCGTCGTGCCGTTGAACTGGTCGAGCGCCCACAGGCTCGCGTGGCTGACGATGGCGCGGAACCGGTCGGTGTGCCCGGCGACCCAGTTCGCCATGTACCCGCCGAACGAGCCGCCCAGCGCGGCGGTTTTCGTGGCGTCGATGTCGGCGCGGGCCTCCGCGGCATCCGTGATCGCCAGGAGGTCGGTGTACGGCCTGGCGCCCCAGGCATCCCAGCCGCGGGCGATGAAGTCGAGCCCGTAGCCGGTCGAGAGCGCGGGGTCGGGCAGCAGCACCGCGTAGCCCCGGGCGACCGCGAGCAGCGGGCTCCACCGCCAGCTCCAGGCGTTCCAGCTGTTCAGCGGGCCGCCGTGGATCCAGAGCAGCAGCGGCGCCGGATGCTCGGCCGAGGCCCCCTCGGGCAGCAGCAGCCAGGCCCGAACCCGCGCGCCGTCCTCGGCCGACGTCTCGACCTCGGTGATCGTGCCCGGGGCGGCCGGCAGCGTCGCCGGCGTCGCGAGCACGGTGACCTCGCCGGACCGATTGATCCGAACCGGATGCGACGGCGCCGTCCACGAGGACCGCAGCGCCACGAGGTCTCCGGTTGCAGCGTCGACGGCCACGTCGGTGTAGCTGAACTCGTCGGTCGTCACCCGTCGCACGGCCGAACCGTCGAGCGGCACACGGAACACGGGGCCGCGGCCGTCGTGGTCGGCCGTGACGACGAGGGCCTCGTCGTCGGCGTCGAAGATCAGGCTCGAGGCCCAGCGGTCCCAGCCCTGGGCGAGGCGGCGGGGGTTGCCGCCGTCGATGTCGGCAACCCAGATCTCCCGGTCGGCGGGGCCCTCGGGGGTGCTGTCCTCGGCGCGCACGAACGCGATGCTGCTGCCGTCGCGGCTGACTGCCGGGGCCTCGAAGTCCACGTGCTCTTCGTCGAAGAGCACGGTCTGCGCGCCGGATCCCAGGTCGATCGACACGAGGATGGAACGGCCGGAGCGCTGTTCCTGCACACGCAGCGCGGTGATCAGGGTGCGGCCGTCGGGAGTGAGGTCCGCCCCGGCGGTGTCGCCCGAGCGGCCGGGGCCGGGGGTGAGGTCCCTGGGGCGGGGGAGGTCCGCCGGGTAGGGGGCGGGAGCATCCGTTTTCTTGTCCGAGCCGGCCGCTTCGGGGGTCGAAGCCGCCAGGACGTCCTCGAGCGCGGACAGGTCGAGTGAGAACAGGTGCGGTTCGGCGGGACCGAGGTCCTGGTCCCAGTACCGCACCGGGTAGCTTTCGTGCAGGATGGCGGCGACCTTCTTGTCCTTGCGCAGGGCGCGCGCCGTGGCGTCGGCCTCGAGGTCGGTCGCGCTGACGAGCAGGTTAGCGGCGATCACGACCGTGTCCGAGGCTGTCGCCGTGGCGGCGATTCCGGACACGCCGCCGGCCAGGCGGGTGACCGCACGGGCCTCGCCGCCGGCGGCGGGGAGCACCCACAATTGGGCGGCCTCGGTGTCTTTCTCGGCGTCGGCGTCGGGGCGCCCGGAGACGAAGAGGATGTCCCCGGACCCGGTGAAGGCAACGCCGGATTCGCCCTTGGCGGAGCGCGTCAGCCGGGCGGGCGTCCCGGAGCCGTCGGCGGGCACGGACCAGAGCGCGCGGTCATAGCCGGTGCGGTCGCGGGAGAGCGTGGCGACCGTGAGCACCACCCGCCGGCCGTCGGGCGAGAGCGCGAGGCCTTCCACCCGGGGGAGCGCGATGTAGTCATCGAGGGCAGAGAACGGCGAGAACGGGGACGTCAGTGTCATGGCCCCACGCTAGCGGGTGCGCCGGCCCCCCCCCATTCGCCAACGGATGCCGTTGACTTGCGGAAAAAGTACCTTCCGCGGCCTCGGGAAGGTACTTTTTCCGCAACTCAGCGTCGAATGACGCACCTGTGGGGAGTCAGGAGGTACGGGGGAGTTTGCGGCCCCTGATGAGGAGCCAGAAGATCATTGCGGTCTCGCCGACGAATCCGAACAGGCCGAAGACGGGCGTGAAGCCGGGTACGAGGATCAGGCCGACGAGGTCGGCGATGTAGCCCAGGCCCGCAATGCCGATGAGGATCCCGAAGATCTTCGGCATGAAGCCGGAGCGGATCGACAGGTAGGCGACCATGAGGAGATACACGCCGAACAGGCCGAGGGCGGTGTTCCAGATCGAGGTGAACGCCTCGATGTTGTGGAGCGCTGCCTCCGGGGTGCCGAGGTTGTTGAAGGCGATCACGAGCTGGCCGAGGGCGATCATGAACCAGACCGCAAAGGCGGTCCTCGTCAGGCCGGCCACGGTGGAGACGAGGCTGTTGACGGGCTTGAAGAGCGCGGCGGTTCCGGCGGCTGCGACGACGTCCAGCACGGCGACGAGATACATCGCGACGATGCCGGCGATCCACAGCGCCGGCGAGGCCGCGATCGCTTCCGCGGTCTTCTCTGCGTCTCCGGCGGTCACGAGACCCTCGATGGCGACGAAGTTGCCGAAGATGGCCAGGAACACCATGAGCGTCAGGGCGATGCCCGACACGAGTGCTCCCGTGGCCTGCGACCAGCGGAAGGGGTTCAGGGTGAACGCCCGTGCCGTGATGGTCGGTGCGAACTGCAGGCGAGTTGTCATGATCATTTCCTTACGTTGTAGGGTGTCCATACTTACGACGTATGTTTAGGTTGTAAGTACGGTACATGTACGAAGTAAGGTTGTCAATGACTGAGGAAAAATAGGGGAGAGCGACATGGCATCACCGCGCAGGGCAGCGCCAGAGGCGCGAGTCCGACTGAACCGCGATCGGGTGATTGAGGCGGCCGTGAGGCTCGCCGACGTCGGGGGACTCGATGCGCTCACGATGCGGCGGCTGGGCGAAGAGCTGAACGTCGAAGCAATGTCGATCTACAATCACGTCGCCAACAAGGAAGACCTCATCAACGGCATGGCAGACGCGGTCTTCAGCGAGATCGAATTGCCTTCGCATAGCGACGACTGGAAGACGGCCATCCGGAAACGCTCGATCTCTTTTCGCGAGATTCTCGCCCGGCACTCCTGGGCGACAACCGTGCGGGACTCCGGCGCGAACCCCGGTGCGGCCACCCTCCGGCACCACGACCGGGTGATCGGCACGTTCCGCAACGGCGGCTTCTCCGTCATGATGGCGGCGCACGCGTTCTCAGCGGTGGACAGCTACATCTATGGTTTCGCAATGCAGGAAAAGAGTCTGCCCTTCACCACACCGGAAGAAGTCGCCGCGATGGCCGAAATCATGCTCGCGCAGCTCCCCAGGAGTGAGTACCCATACCTTGCCGAGCTCACCGCCGACTATGTGCTGAAGCCGGGCTACTTCTACGGCGACGAGTTCCTCGTAGGACTCGACCTCATACTCGACGGGCTCGAGGCGATGCGAAACGCGTCATAGTCCGACGGTGCCCGCCGCCCGCGGCTCCGGCTTCGCGCGGTCGCGGATGCCGTTGAGTTGCGGACAATGTACCTTCCGCGGGCTCGGGAAGGTACTTTTTCCGCAACTCAGTAACTCAGTAACTCAGTAACAGCAACTCAGCCAGCGCGAGGGCGGGCGCCCGACGGGGCTACTCCGCGGCGTGCGCCTCGAGGAACTCGTAGACCTCGGTGTCGTCGACGCCCGGGAAGGTCCCGGAGGGCAGCGGCGAGAGCACATGGGCGTGCAGTCTGGCGCTCGGCCAGGCCTTCCCGACCCAGCGAGACGACACCGCGGATACCGGGCGCCGGCAGCAGGACTCGTCCGGGCAGCGGGACACGGCCCGCTGGGTCGTCTCCCGGCCGCGGAACCACTTCGCCTGCGCGAACGGCACGCCGACGGTGATCGAGAACTCGCCGGCATCCGTCGCCCCGGTCTGCGTCGCGCACCAGAACGTGCCGGCCGGCGTGTCGGTGTACTGGTAGAACTCGGTGGTGCGGTTGGTGTGGGTGAAGGCGCTGCGGGCGCTCCACTGCTTGCACACGTACTGGCCCTCGATCGAGCCGGTCACGTCGACCGGCAACGGGAGGCCGTCGTTCTCGTAGCCCTTCTGCAGGGCGCCGTCGCCGGTGACGCGCAGGAAGTGCAGCGTCATGTCGAGGTGGCTCGTCGCCAGGTTCGTCAGCCGGAGGGCCGCGGCCTCGTGCGTCACCCCGAAGGCGTCGCGGAAGTCTTCGACGGCCAGCTCGCGCTCGCGCTTGGCGGTGGAGAGGAAGGCGAGGGATGCCTCGCGTGGCATCAGCGCTGCCGCCGCGAAGTAGTTGATCTGCAGCCGCTGCCAGAGGAACTCGGCGTAGCTGGAGGGCCGCTCGTGGCCGAGCAGCCGGTGCCCCATCGCCTGCAGCGCCATCGACCGCAGGCCGTGGCCGCCGGGGATGGACGCCGGCGGCAGGTAGATCCGGTGATTGACCAGGTCGGTCACCGAGCGCGTGGAGTTGGGCAGGTCGTTGACGTAGATGAGGTTGAAGCCCAGGCGCTCGGCCATCACGCTCACCTCCCGGTGGGTGAGCGCGCCCGAGACGTGCCCGGAGGCCCGCACCTGGTCTTCGGCCAGCTGCTCGATGTCGGGCATGTAATTGTCGCGGTCGCGCATCAGCTCGCGCAGCTCGGTGTTCGCGCGCCGCGCCTCCTCGGGCGTGGCGATGGCCTCGCTGGCCCGGCGGGCGAGCTCCCGGTGCAGCCCGACGAGGGACTCGACGGCCGCCAGCGGGGTGCCCTTGGTCACCTTGACCTGGGGCAGGCCGAGCGCGCCGTAGAGCGGGTTTTTCTGCGCCCTGGCCAGCTCAATCTCCAGCGCCGCCCGCGTGTTCGGAGCGTCGCGGCTGAGCAGCTCGGTGAGGTCGACGCCCAGGGCGGCCGCGACATCCTGCAGCGTCGAGAGCTTCGGCTCCCGCCGCCCATTCTCGATCAGGGAGAGCTGGCTGCCGGCCAGCCCCACCCGGTCACCGAGCTGGTCCAGGGTGAGCCCGCGCTGGCCGCGGAAATGACGGATGCGATGGCCGAGGGTGATGAGATCAGAGGCTTGCGACGACATTCCTTAACAATACCGAAAGAAACGACTTTCTTAACGGCTGGTTCTCGCTTTCTGTCCGGATTTCTGCCGCACACTGGATCAAGAGGGCAAATTTTCACGCCCTGTAACGTCGCACCCGAGCGAGATCGACCTGAAATCAACGATGAAAGGCCAGGAGATGACCATCGCTAATTTCCCCATCCAGACCGGCGGAGAACAATCCAGCACGGGTTCGGGCACGACCGACCCCAACCTCCAGGCCTGGGTTGACGAGGTCGCCCGCCTGACCCAGCCGGACGCAATCGTCTGGTGCGATGGTTCCATGCGCGAAGCCGACGCCCTGGCCAAGCAGCTCGTCACCGAGGGCAAGCTCATCCGCCTGAACCCGGAGTGGCGCCCCAACAGTTTCCTCGCCCGCACGGATCCCTCCGATGTCGCCCGCGTCGAGGACCGCACGTTCATCTGCTCCGCGGACCCCGACGACGCAGGCCCCACGAACAACTGGGCCGACCCCGAGCTGATGCGCGACGAGCTCCAGGTCGTCTTCGCCGGCAGCATGCGCGGCCGCACGATGTACGTCGTGCCGTTCTCGATGGGCCCGCTCGGCGGCCCCATCTCGCAGCTCGGCGTCGAGATCACCGACTCGCCCTACGTCGTTCTGAACATGGGCATCATGACCCGCATGGGCGACAAGGTCCTCCGCCTGATCGAGGGCGGGGCGCGCTGGGTGCAGACCGTGCACAGCGTCGGCTTCCCGCTGATCGAGGAAGACGGCCACAAGCGCGACGACGTGCAGTGGCCCTGCAGCGAGCTCAAGTACATCGTCCAGTTCCCGGACACCCGCGAGGTCTGGTCGTACGGCTCGGGCTACGGCGGCAACGCGCTGCTGTCGAAGAAGTCGTTCGCGCTGCGCATCGCATCCGTCATGGCCCGCGATGAGGGCTGGCTCGCCGAGCACATGCTGCTGATCAAGGTCACCTCGCCGGAGGGCGGCGTGTCCCACGTGGCCGCCGCGTTCCCCTCCGCCTGCGGCAAGACGAACCTCTCGATGCTGCGCCCGACCATCCCCGGATGGAAGGTCGAGACCATCGGCGACGACATCGCCTGGCTGCGCCCCGGCCCCGACGGCAAGCTCTACGCGATCAACCCGGAGGCCGGCTTCTTCGGCGTCGCCCCCGGCACCGGCGAGATCACGAACCCGACGGCCGTGAACACGGTCTGGGGCAACACGATCTTCACAAACGTGGCGCTGCGCGACGACGGCGATGTCTGGTGGGAGGGCCTCACCGAGACGGCCCCGAGCCACCTCATCGACTGGCAGGGCAACGACTGGACGCCCGATTCCGGACGCCCGGCCGCGCACCCCAACTCCCGGTTCACCGTCGCTGCCGCGCAGTGCCCGTCCATCTCCGAGGACTGGGAGGCGTTCGGCGGCGTGCCGATCGATGCCATCCTGTTCGGCGGCCGTCGCGCCACCAACGTCCCGCTCGTCGCTCAGGCGCGCAGCTGGAAGCACGGTGTGTTCATGGGTGCCACGATCTCTTCCGAGAAGACCGCGGCCGCCGAGGGCACCGTCGGCGAGCTGCGCCGCGACCCGTTCGCGATGCTCCCGTTCTGCGGCTACAACATGGCCGACTACTGGGCCCACTGGCTCAAGGTCGGCAAGGGACTCGGCGTCAACGCCCCGGCGATCTTCCAGGTGAACTGGTTCCGCAAGGGCGCGGACGGCAGCTTCCTCTGGCCCGGCTTCGGCGAGAACTCGCGCGTGATCGAGTGGATCGTGCGTCGCATCGAGGGCAAGGCGGATGCCGTCGACACCCCGATCGGACTGCTCCCGTCCGACGACGCGCTCAACCTCGACGGACTCGACCTGTCCGAGCACCAGGTCGAGCAGCTGTTCCGCATCGACAACGAGTCCTGGATGGAGGAGTGCGACATGACGGAGGAATACTTCAAGAAGTTCGGCAGCCGCGTTCCCCCGGCGCTGCTCGCCGAGCTGGCCAGCGTGCGCTACAACCTCCGCGCGGAGTAGCCGCGCCACCTCGCCAACTCGCCGAACTGTGAGTTTGGCACCTTCCCGGGCCCCGGGAAGGTGCCAAACTCACAGGTCGGCGTGGGGGGATTAGCGTGCGGGGAGCGCCGGTTAGACGAGGAGCTGGTGCTTGGCGAGCTCGCGGTAGAGCGGGGTCGAGGCGACGAGCTCGGAGTGGGTGCCGGTGCCGACGACCTGGCCGTGGTCGAGCACCACGATCTGGTCCGAATCGACCACTGTCGAGAGCCGGTGCGCGATCACGATCAGGGTGCGGTTGACGGCGACCGCGTCGATCGCCGCGCGCATCTTCTGCTCGTTGACGCCGTCGAGGCTCGAGGTGGATTCGTCCAGCAGCAGGATGGGCGGCGCCGCGAGCAGGGCCCGGGCGATCGCGAGCCGCTGGCGTTCGCCGCCGGAGAGCATGACGCCCGACTCGCCGACCGCCGCGCCGAGCCCGGCCGGGTCACGGTCGAGCACCTCGCCGAGGTTGACGGCGTGCAGCACGGCGATGCACTCCTCGTCGGTGGCGTCCGGCGTGGCCAGGGTGAGGTTGTCGCGCAGCGACCCGGCGAGCACAGGGGCGTCCTGCTCGACGTAGCCGATCTGCGACCGGAGCGCGGTGCGGTCGAGGGTGCGGATGTCCAGCCCGCCCAGTCGCACGATGCCGGCGGTGGGGTCGTAGAACCGCTCGATCAGGGCGAGGATCGTGCTCTTGCCGGCGCCGGACGGCCCGACCAGGGCCGTGCGCAGACCGCGCGGGGCGCTGAACGAGACCCCGCGGAGCACCGCGCGCGGACCGGCCGGCGCCGGTCCCGACGTGCCGGCGCCGTCGGCTGCGGCCAGGTTGGCGTCGATCAGATCGGGTTCGGCGAGCACTTCCTCGAGTACGCCGGGGGCGATGATCAGGGTTTCGAGCACCGCGGGCACGTCCGCGGCGGCGACCGGGGCTTCTGCGGCGGCCGGTGGCGTGGCCCCGGGCTCGGGCGTGCCACCCGGCGCGGCCGGAACCGCGTAGCCGAAGTGCACCTCCTCGAAGGCGATGGCGGGGGCATCCGGCAGCATCGACGCGTTCGCGGCGCCGACCGTGAGGGCCAGCGGGGCGATGTCGCGGTCGAACTGGTCCTCGGCGGGCAGGTCGATGATCTCCTCGATCCGGCCGAGCGCGCCGAGGGCCGCGTTCACGGAGGTGATCGCGCCGAAGGCCTGGCCGAGCGGCATGATCATCATGAACAGGAAGAGGATGAAGGCCACCAGGTCGGCGACGGTGATGGCGCCGCTGGCGACCCGGAAGCCGCCGACGCCGAGCACGACGAGGAATGACACCTGCATGGCGATGCCGGCGATGGGCACGACCAGGGCGGAGATCTTCGCGACCTTGATGCCCATCCGCCAGGCGCCCCTGGCGTCCTCCTCGACGACCGCGATCTCGCGCTCGGTCGCGTTCGAGGCGCGCACGGTGCGCACGGCGCTGATGGCCCGTTCGACGCTGGCGGCGAGGTCGCCGACTTTGGCCTGCGCCGCGGCGCTGGCGGTACGGATGCGCTGGGACAGCAACGTCACCGTCACCACCGACACGGTGATCACGAGCACCGTCAGCCCGAGCAGCACCGGGTCGATGATGAGCATGGCGATGAGCGCGCCGACGAAGGTGAGGGAGCCGCCGACCGCCTCGACGAGTCCCTGGGTGAGCACGGCACGCAGCAGGGTCGTGTCGGAGCCGACCCGGGAGACGAGGTCGCCGGTGCGCCGGGTGTCGAACTCGCTGATCGGGAGCCGCAGCATCCGCCCGATCAGCTTGCGGCGACTGGAGAGCACGACGCCCTCACCGGTGCGCTGCAGCAGGTAGTGCTGGTAGCCGCTGATCAGGCCGGAGACGACGACGAGCGCGATCAGGGCGCCGACGAGCCCGCCGAGCGGGTCCTCCTTCTGCACGATCGTGATCACCTGGCTGACCAGCAGCGGCTGCGCCAGGCTGGCCGCGGCGCCGAGAATGCTCAGCACGATCACGACGCCGAGCACCTTCTTGTGCTCGAGGAGGTAGGGCATGAGCTGGCTGAATTTCGCGCGCGGCCCCTCGGGGGTTCCGCCGCGGCGCCCGAACCGGGACGTCGTCGGGGGACGCCCCGAGGAGGGGAGGGAGGAAGGGGCGGATTCGGCGCTGGGTGTCGTGCTCACCAACCGAGTTTACTTCCCGGGAGATGACCTCCGACCGGTCTACAGTGGGGAACTGTGCCGGAGCCCGTGATCATCGCCCAAAACCTCGTCAAAAAGTACAAGGACTTCGCCGCCGTCGACGGCATTTCCTTCGAGGTGGCGCCAGGGGAGTCCTTCGGCCTGCTCGGCCCGAACGGCGCCGGCAAATCGACCACTATGCGGATGGTCGGCGCGGTCTCCACCCGCACAAGCGGCGACCTCAGCATCCTCGGCCTCGACCCGAACGGCTACGGGCCGGAGATCCGCTCCCGCCTCGGCGTCGTGCCGCAGTCCGACAACCTCGACACCGAGCTGCGCGTGCGCGAGAACCTGCTCGTCTACGGCCGCTACTTCGGCCTGCCGCGCAAGCAGGTGGCCGAGCGCGCCGACGAACTGCTCGCCTTCGCGCAGCTCGAGGACAAGGCCAAATCGAAGGTGGACGCCCTCTCCGGCGGCATGAAGCGCCGCCTCACGATCGCGCGCGCGCTGATCAACGACCCGAAGATCCTGCTGCTGGACGAACCGACCACCGGCCTCGACCCGCAGGCCAGGCACATCCTCTGGGACCGGCTCTTCCGGCTCAAGGAGCAGGGCACCACCCTGCTGCTGACCACCCACTACATGGACGAGGCCGAGCAGCTCTGCGACCGGCTCGTCGTGGTCGACAAGGGCACGATCATGGCCGAGGGGTCCCCGGCCGAGCTCATCCGCAAGCACTCCTCCCGGGAGGTGCTCGAGGTGCGGTTCGGCTCCGAGCGCAACGCCCAGGTCGCCGAGCAGATCGCCGGTTTCGGCGACCGGATCGAGGTGCTGCCCGACCGCATCCTCGTCTACAGCGGCAACGGCGAGCGTGAAATGGAACGGATGACCCAGGCCGGGCTGCACCCGATCACCAGCCTCGTGCGGCGCTCGAGCCTGGAAGACGTCTTCCTCCGGCTGACCGGACGGACCCTGATCGAATGAGCGCCGTGGTCGACCAGGCCGAACAGGCCATCGCGGCGACGGTCAAACCACGCCGCTGGGGGTCCTGGTATGTCGCCGAGCACCGGTTCCGGGTCATGCGCTCCTACGCGCAGACGGTCGTGGTCACGGCCATCGGCAACCCGCTGATCTACCTCTATGCCATGGGCGTCGGCCTGGCCACGCTCGTCGACGGCAACCTCGGCGCGGAGGCGGTCGACGGCGTCAGCTACCTCACCTTCGTCGCCCCGGCCCTGCTCGCCAGCGCGGCCGTCGCCGTCGCGTCCGAGGAGTTCAGCTACCCGGTCCTGCTGGGCTTCAAGTGGAACCCGGTCTTCTACGGCATGAACGCCTCCCCGATCCAGCCGGGCCAGATCATCAACGGCATCGTCATCTCGGTGACCGTTCGGATGCTCGTCACCCTGGGCATCTACTTCGGCTTCATGCTGCTCTTCGGCGCGGTCCCGTCGCCGACGGGCTTCCTCGCCGTCTTCGCGGCGCTGCTCACCGGCCTCGGGCTCGGGGCCCTGCTGATGGGCTACACGGCCAGGATCATCGACGACAACGGCCAGCTGGTGATGGTCATGCGCTTCATCATCCTGCCGATGACCCTGTTCTCGGGCACCTTCTTCCCGCTCGGCGTGCTGCCGATCTACCTGCAGTGGATCGGCTGGATCTCCCCGCTCTGGCACGGCACCGAACTGGCCCGGGTCTTCGCCTACGGCGCGAGCGAACCGATCTGGCTGACCGTCGTGCACGTGCTCTACCTGGCCGTGCTGCTCGGCATCGGCTGGACCTGGGCCCGGCGCGTCACCGTGAGGAGGCTGAACAAGTGACGGATTCCGAGACCGCGGTGGCAGCATCCGTCGCCGCCGCCCGGCCGATGCGCGCCCTCTACGCCGGCAACGCGCGCAGCGTCATGCAGCGCGGCTGGCGCGCGACGAGAAGCTCGAACTGGATGATCGTGGTGAGCGGCTTCTTCGAGCCGATCTTCTACCTGCTCTCGATGGGCCTCGGCCTCGGCGCGCTGATCGGCACGATCACCACCGAATCGGGCGATGAGGTGCCGTACGCGGCGTTCATCGCGCCGGCGCTGCTGGCCGTGTCGGCGATGAACGGCGCGATCTACGACTCGACCTGGAACGTGTTCTTCAAGATGCAGTTCGCGAAACTGTACGAGGGCATGCTGTCCACCTCGCTCGGGCCGCTGGATGTCGCGCTCGGCGAGATCTCGCTGGCCCTGCTGCGCGGCGGGATCTACGCGACCGGCTTCATGCTCGTGATGCAGGCGCTCGGGCTGAACCTGTCCTGGTGGGCGCTGCTGGCGCTGCCGGCCGTGCTGCTGATCGCGTTCGGCTTCGCCAGCGTCGGCATGGCGATCACCAGCTACATGAAGACGTTCCAGCAGATGGACTGGATCAACCTGTTCCTGCTGCCGATGTTCCTGTTCTCGGCGACGTTCTACCCGCTCAGCGTTTACCCGCAGGGCATCCAATACGTCATCCAGGCGCTGCCGCTCTGGCACGGGGTGGAGCTCGTGCGCGGGCTGACCACGGGACTGGTCGGGCCGGGGATGCTCTGGCACGTGCTCTACTACGTCGTGATGATCCTCGTCGGCCTGGTCTTCACCACCCGCCGCCTGCGCGTGCTCTTCCTCGACTGACCTCTCCCCGCGAAACCGCAGTTGTGCGCCCTAAAACGTCGTTTTAGCGCGCACAACTGCGGTTTCGCGGGGACTACTTCCAGAGAACCGCGACGGCGATGTTGGCGACGGTGAGGCCGCCGATGGCCCAGAGTGCCCACGACGGGGCGACGGGCTTCTTGCGGTACATGATCACGAGCACCGTGATCACGATGAGGACGACCAGTTTGACGGCGATCTTGGCATTGTCGATCTCGCCGGGCTCGGCCATCTGCACGAGGCCGACGAGCAGCAGGCCGGTCACCAGCTGGGTCAGGGCGCCGTGGAACATCGCGGCGACGACGGTGCCCTTGCCGGCGATGATGTCCTTCACCTGCACCAGGAACCCGCCGAGCAGCGAGGCGAGGCCGATGAAGTGCAGAATGACGAGAATACCGATCAGGATGTCCATGCCGCCAGCCTAGGGGACGGCACCATCGCTCACCGGCAGGCGAGGCTCACCGGGACGCGAGGCTCACTGGGAGGCGAGGCTCACTGGGAGGCGAGCTCCCGCAGCAGCCGAGCCGTCGCGATCGCCGCCGACGCGGCCTCCTCGCCCTTGTCCTCCTTCGAGCCGGGCAGCCCGGCCCGGTCGAGCCCCTGCTGCTCGTCGTCGAGGGTGAGCACGCCGAACCCGACGGGCTTGCCGGCGTCCAGCGCCACCCGGGTCAGGCCATCCGTCGCCGCCGCCGACACGTATTCGAAGTGGGGGGTGCCGCCGCGGATGATCACGCCGAGCGCGACCACCGCATCCGCCCCGTTCTCGAGGGCGATCTTGCAGGCGACCGGCAGCTCGAAGCTGCCGGGCACGCGCACCAGGGACCAGCTTGCGCCGGACGCCTCGAGCACGCGGGTCGCCCCGGCGATCAGCCCGTCGGTGATCACGTCATGCCAGCGCCCGGCCACGATCACGACGCTGAGGCCGGTTCCGTCGACGGTCAGTTCGGGCGATCCTGCTCCGCTCACAGTGCGATTCCCTTCAACATGTGGTGCTCCTCGATGTGGTGGCCCATCTTGTCGCGCTTGGCGGCCAGGTAGTCCTCATTGTGGCTGCCGATCCCGACGACGAGCGGCACGCGCTCGGTCACGGCGACGCCGTGCAGCTCGAGCTGGCGCACCTTCTCCGGGTTGTTGGTCAGCAGGCGCACCGAGGTCAGCCCCATCTGGTGCAGGATGCCCGTGGCCGCGCCGTAGTCGCGGGAGTCACCGGGCAGGCCCAGGGCCAGGTTCGCGTCGAGCGTGTCCAGGCCGTCTTCCTGCAGTTTGTAGGCGCGGAGCTTGTTGATCAGGCCGATGCCGCGACCCTCCTGGCCGCGCAGGTAGACGACGACGCCGCCCTCCCGCTGGATGGTCTCCAGCGCCGCGTCCAGCTGGGGGCCGCACTCGCATTTGAGCGAGCCGAACGCCTCGCCGGTCAGGCACTCGGAGTGCACCCGGACGAGGGCGCCGTTGGCCGGGACTCCCGAAACGACGGCGACGTGGTCGGCCCCGGTCATCCGGTCGCGGTAGGCCCGCATCTGGAATGCGCCGTGCCTGGTCGGAACCGTCGTCTCCACCTCGAAGTCCACCCGCGGCGATTCGAGGATCGGGCTGATCGTGGGCAGGTCGGTGTCGCAGTGGAATTCCTGCAGGTACTCGATCAGCTCCTTGATCGTGATCACGAGCACGCCCTCGCGCTCGCCGAGCTCGATCAGGCCGGGCAGACGCATCATCTCGCCGTCCTCGGCGACGATCTCGGCGATCCCGGCGACCGGCACGAGGCCGGCCAGCTTCATCAGGTCGACCGCGGCCTCGGTGTGGCCGTCGCGCTCGCGCACCCCGCCGTCCACGGCGCGCAAGGGCAGGATGTGGCCCGGCCGGTGCAGGCTGGCCGGGGTGGAGATCGGGTCGGCCAGCACCCGCAGGGTGTGCGCCCGATCGGCGGCGCTGATGCCCGTGCTCAGGCGATCGGCCGCGTCGACCGACACGGTGTAGGCGGTGCCGCGCACGTCCTCGTTGTTCAGAACCATGACGGGCAGGTCGAGCTGGTCGGCGATGTCGTTGGTCATCGGCGCGCAGATGAAGCCGGACGAGTATCGAACCGTCCAGGCGATCCACTCCTGGGTGGCCATCTGGGCGGAGATGATGACGTCGCCCTCGTTCTCGCGGCCTTCGTCGTCGGCGACGATGACCGGCTTGCCCAGGCGCAGCGCCTCGAGGGCGGTGGGGATGTCGGCGAGGCTCATAATGCGCTCCTTTGTGTTGCGGGTGCTTGGGGTGCTTGGGGTGCTTGGGGTGCTTGGGGTGCGGGTGCTTGGGGTGCGGCGTCGGCGGCGCCTGCGCCTGCGGCTGTGGGTCGTGCGGCCGCCGCCAGGTCGAGGATTCGCAGGGCGTGGCGGGCCAGGATGTCGGTCTCGAGGTTGACCTGGTCCCCGACCCCGAGGGCGCCGAGGGTGGTCGCAGTGAGGGTCTCGGGGATCAGCGAGACCTCGAACCACTGCTCCGGTTCGCTCGCCGGGCTGATGTTGCTCACGGTGAGCGACACTCCGTCGATCGCGATTGACCCCTTGCCGGTGACCAGCGGGGCGAGCTCGGGGGAGAGGTCGAACCTCAGCACCCGCCAGGCGTCGCCGGGGGTGACCCGGAGCACGGTGCTCGTGCCGTCGATGTGGCCCTGCACGATGTGCCCGCCGAGGCGGTCGCCGACGAGCGCGGCGCGTTCGAGGTTGACCGGCGTGCCCTCGGCCAGGCCATCGAGCGTGGACATGGCCAGGGTCTGCGCCATGACGTCGGCCGTGAAGCCCTCCGGGGTGCGGTCGACGACGGTGAGGCACACGCCGTTGACCGAGATCGAGTCGCCGTGCCCCGCGCCGGCCACGACCAGGGGGGCGCGGAAGGTGAGGCGTGCGGCATCCGTCGAACGCTCGATCCGTTCGATGCTGCCGAGTTCCTCAATGATTCCGGTGAACATGGTCGTTCCTTTCCAGGGGGCGCGCGATGACGAGGATGTCGTCGCCGAGCCGGTCGAGGTGGGTGATGGCCAGCCGCCGCTGTTCAGCGATGCCCTGGACACCGATGTCATTCAGGGCGAGCCGGCCGCCGCCCAGCAGGGTGGGGGCCAGGTAGATGAGGTATTCGTCGGCGAGGCCGGCGGCCACGAACGCGCTGGCGAGGGTGGGGCCGCCCTCGACGAAGACGCGACGGATGCCGCGCTCGTGCAGGTCGCCGAGCACGGCGCCGAGGTCGGAGCCGTCGAAGAAAAGAGGGGCCTGCGGGTGCGAGAGCACGGCGGAGCCCGCGGGGATCGGACGGGTGCCGAGCACGACGGGAATCGGCTGGCCGGGCAGGAGGCCGCCGTCGGCGTCTCGGGCGGTCAGCGCCGGGTCATCGGCGAGGACCGTGCCGGTCCCGACGACGATGGCGTCGGCCTGCGCTCGCCGCCGGTGCACGTCCTGGCGGGCCTCGGGGCCGGTGATCCACTGGCTGGACCCGTCGGCGGCGGCCGCGCGGCCGTCGAGGCTGGAGGCCCATTTGACGGTCACGAACGGGCGGCCGAGGCCCGCGGCGAAGAGCCAGTCGGCCAGGAACGCCGTGGCTTCCTCGGCGAGCACCCCGCCCTGGATCGCCACGCCGGCCGCGCGCAGCCGTTCGGCCCCGCCGGAGGAGCGTTCGCCGGGGTCGGCGACCGCGTAGACGACGCGGCTGATGCCGGCGTCGAGGAGGGCGACCGAGCAGGGGCTGGTGCGACCGGTGTGGTTGCACGGCTCGAGGGTGACCACGGCGGTTGCGCCGCGGGCGCCGCCGGCCGGAAGCTTGGAGAGGGCGTCGACCTCGGCGTGCGGGGTGCCGGCGCCGCGGTGCCAGCCTTCGGCGAGTGTCTCGCCGTCGGCGCCCAGGATGATGCAGCCCACGCGCGGGTTGACGCCGGTCGCCGGGCCGTTGCCGGCGAGGTCGAGGGCGCGACGCATGGAGCGTTCGTAGTCCGCGTCCTGTGTCATTCCCGTCCCCGTTCGTGGTCCGCACGAACTCCGGGGGTAGGGGCATCGCGAAACGCGAAACCCGCCGATCGATCTCGAAAGATCAACCGACTCGTGCGCCTCCCATCCGGACTTTAACCGTCGGTGCTGGAGTTTCACCAGCTCAACCGCTTCGCTCCGAGGAGCGTCACGGGTCGCGGACTTTAACCGCCGGCTCGGATTTTCACCGACCCCGGAGCACGTTTCTTACTTCTAGTTATATCCCAACGCGTGCGGCTCCGGATAATTCCCGCCCGCATCGTCACCTCCCGCCTCCCGCGCCCGCTTCCCGCTTCCCGCGTCGGCTGCTGTGTGGCCAACTCAGGAGATTTCGGATGTTCGGGCCCGGTTCCCCCGGATGAGTGCGGCCTCCGGGCGCCGGCGCACGGATTCTCCTGAGTTGGCCACACAGCGAACCGGCCGCTGGTCGGCGGATTGCGGCGGTGGCGGCCGTGGGACCGGGCGACGGCGGATTGGTGCGGCGGCGACCGGCGGACCGCGTGCCGGCCGGTCAGGGGGTCGCGACCAGTGCCCGCGCCGTGCCCTCGTCGAGGAACAGGTCGGTGATGAGGTCGGCACACAGGGCTCCGCGCAGGCTCGGCAGCTTGGAGTTGCCCGAGACGACGCAGATCCGGCGTGGCGTGCGCTGCAGCACGGCGAAGTCCGGGCCGGTGCCGCGTTCGTTCAGCGGGATGCCGCCGGTCGACCCGTCAGCGCGGAAGAACACCGTCGCCACGTCGCCGACCACCCCGTCGCGGTTGAGCGCGTCGAAGTCGTCCGGATCGAGGTAGCCGCCGGCGTAGACGTGGCTGGGCACCTCGGAGAAGGGCGACCCCAGCCCGAACAGCGCGACGTCCATCCGCCCCTGCATCTCGATCAGCCGGGCCATGCTGCGCTCGCGCCAGAGCGCCTGCCTGGTCAGCGGGTCGTCGAAGAACGCGGGCACCGGGAACTGCTGCACATGGGCGCCGAACGCGTTGCCGAACCGGCCGAGGATTTCGCTCGCGTAGCCGAGCCCGGTGGTGCTCATATTGCCGGCGCCATTGAGTTGCACGATCTGCGAATTGTGGGTCGGCTTCGGCGTGATGTGCCGGCTGATCGCACTCATCGTCGAGCCCCAGGCGATGCCCATGATCATGTTCGAGTCGAAGTACTGGCCGAGAATTCGTGCAACCGAGAGGGCGACGCGCTCAAGCCGGTCGACGTCGTTGGCACGGTCGGACACCGGAACGACATGCGCCGTGACCCCGTAGCGGGCCTGGATTTCCTGCTCCAGCCGGCTCGGCGCATCCAGCGGGGACCGGATCTGGATGTCGACGAGCCCGGTCGCCCTGGCGTGGCTGAGCAGCCGGGAGACCGAGGATCTCGAGGTGTGCAGCTCCTGCGCGATGGCCTCCATCGTCAGGTCCTGCAGGTAGTACAGCTGCGAGGCGGTGAGCGCGTCGCGGGTGCGGTCGGACTGCGCCGGGTCGTCGTCGAGCAGCATTCTCACTCCTTGCACGTATGTGCAATCCGACTGAATGTTTGTGTCGGACTGTCAGGCTGTATTCATTCACATGTCTTGCCGTCAGCGCAAGCGCCCCTGCATGCTCCCATCCCGAGAGGCCAGAGAACAGTGACGTCCACCCAGTCTCAGTCAGCCCAGTCAGCCATCCGCACCCGCCCCGAGGCGCAGGTGCTCATCATCGGGGCCGGCATCAACGGCATCGCGACCTTCCGCGACCTGGCACTGCAGGGTGTCGACGTGGTGATCGTCGACAAGGGAGACTACGTCTCGGGCGCCTCGGCCGCGTCCTCGCACATGATCCACGGCGGCGTCCGCTACCTCGAGAACGGTGAGTTCCGCCTGGTCAAGGAGTCCGTCGAGGAGCGCAACGGGCTGCTGAAAATCGCGCCGCACTACGTCAAGCCGCTCAAGACGACGGTGCCGATCTTCTCGACCTTCTCCGGTGTGCTGGCCGCGCCGCTGCGGTTCCTCACCCACAGGCAGGGCAAGCACCAGGAGCGCGGCGCCCTGCTGATCAAGGTCGGCCTCTCCCTTTACGACTCCTTCTCCCGCGACGGCGGCAGCGTTCCCCGCCACGAGTTCCACGGCGCCCGCGAGTCGCTGGCCCAGCTGCCCCGGCTGAATCCGGGCCTCAAGTACACGGCCACCTACTACGACGCGGCGATGCACGACCCGGAGCGCCTCGCGCTTGACGTGCTGCGCGACGGCCTGGATGCCGGGCTGCACGCCCGCAGCGCCAACTACACCGAGGCGATCGGGATGGATGCCGACGGCGTGCGCCTGCGGGACGTCGTCACCGGCGAGGAATTCAGCGTGACGGCCGATGTCGTGGTGAACACCTCGGGGCCGTGGACCGACCTCACCAATGCCGCGCTCGGCCGGGCCAGCGAGTTCATGGGCGGCACCAAGGGCTCGCACATCGTCGTCGACCATCCCGAACTGCTCGCCGCGACCGGCGGGCGGGAGATCTTCTTCGAGCACAGCGACGGCCGCATCGTGCTGATCTACCCGCTGAAGGACCGCGTGCTGATCGGCACGACCGACCTCGAGCACGACATGACCCAGCCGATCCGCTGCACCGAGACCGAGATCGACTACTTCTTCGAACTCGTCTCGCACGTATTCCCAGACATCACGGTCGGCCGTTCCGACATCGTCTTCCGCTTCGCCGGGGTGCGGCCGCTGCCCCGCCACGACGACGAACAGCCCGGCTTCGTGTCCCGCGACTACCGGATCGAATCCCGCCCGCTCGGCGCCCGGACCGGCACCCTGCTCAGCCTGGTCGGCGGCAAGTGGACGACCTTCCGCGCCCTCGCCGAGAACCTGGGCGGCGACATCCTGACCCTGCTGGGCATGCCGAGAACCGTCTCGACGGTCGGGCTCCCCATCGGCGGCGGGCGCGACTTTCCGGTGACGGATGACGCGCTGCAGGTCTGGCTGGCCGCGAACGGCGACGAGGTGGGCCGGCCCAGGGCCGCACTGCTTCTGGCCCGGTACGGCACTCGGGCGGTGCAGGTCATCGAGCACCTCACGGCCGGGCCGGATGCCCCGCTGGAGCACGCCTCGGACTACACCCGGCGCGAGATCGAATACCTCGCCGCCACGGAGTCGGTCGTGCGACTCATCGACGTGCTGCTGCGGCGCACGAGCATCGCATTCGTCGGCGGCACGACCAGCGCCCTGGTCGGGGAGCTCGCCGATGTGGTCGCACCGGTGCTCGGCTGGGATGCCGCGCGCCGGGCGGCCGAGATCGAGCTCGCGGTCGGCATCCTGCGCCAGGTTCACGGAGTCGACCTGGCTCCGATCGAACGGGACGCCCACGCGGCCGCCTGACGCCCGGCGGGCCGGATCTGCACGAACGTGCAGCCCAAACCCCCCAAACGGGTACCGGGGGACCGGTACGGTTTCACAGGATTGCTGATTCACCCCTGGTGAATCGGATCCTCAGCTTCACCCCATCAGAAAGGTCAATGTGGACAATCTCGGTGTTGTATTCCTGTCGGAGGTAGTCGGAACGGCCATCCTCGTGCTGCTCGGCTGCGGCGTTGTCGCCAACGTCGCGCTCGCAAAAACCAAGGGTTTCGGCGGTGGCTTCCTCATGGTCACGATCGGCTGGGGCCTCGCCGTCTTCGCCGGTGTGATCGTCGCCTACAACTCGGGCGCGCACCTGAATCCGGCGGTGACGCTCGGGCTCGTGGCCTCCGGCGCCACCGAGTTCGGCTCGGGAGTGCCGGTCACGTTCCTGTCGGTGCTCGTCTACATTGCCGCCGAGATGCTCGGCGCGATTTTCGGCGCCGTGGTCGTCTGGCTTGCCTACAAGCAGCACTTCGACGCCGAACCGGATGCGGGCAGCAAACTCGCCGTGTTCTCGACCGGCCCGGCGATCCGGTCCTACGGCTGGAACCTGGCCACCGAGATCATCGGCACCTTCGTGCTCGTCTTCGTCGTCATCGCCTTCGGCGGCGGACGCCAGGGCGAAGCCGGCGGCCTCGCCGCCCTCGGCGCCCTGCCGGTGGCCCTGCTCGTGATCGTGATCGGCACCTCGCTCGGCGGCCCGACCGGCTACGCCATCAACCCGGCCCGTGACCTCGGGCCGCGGATCGCGCACTTCCTGCTGCCGATCAAGGGCAAGGGCGGCTCAGACTGGGCCTACTCCTGGGTGCCGGTCGTCGGACCGGTCATCGGCGGGCTTCTCGCCGGCTGGGCTTCGGTCGTGCTGCTGCCGATCCTCAGCTGACTCGCCCCACAGCTTCACCAGCCACAGTCATACTCGTCACCACCCCCTCGCAGTCTCAACAAAGGAGTTCAGAATGGCCCAGTACGTCCTCGCCATCGACCAGGGAACGACAAGCACGCGCACGATCATCTTCGACAAGACCGGTTCGATCGTGTCCAGCGGGCAGAAGGAGCACGAGCAGATCTTCCCGCAGGCCGGCTGGGTCGAGCATGACCCGAAGGAGATCTGGGACAACACCCGCGAGGTGATCGGACAGGCGCTCTCGAAGGCCAACATCACCCGCCACGACATCGAGGCGGTCGGAATCACCAACCAGCGCGAGACCGCCGTCGTCTGGGACAAGACCACCGGCATCCCCGTCTACAACGCCATCGTCTGGCAGGACACCCGCACCCAGCCGATCGTCGACCGGCTCGCCGCCGACGGCGGGGTGGAACGGTTCAAGCAGAAGGTCGGCCTGCCGCTGGCGACCTACTTCTCCGGCACGAAGATCGTCTGGATCCTCGAGAACGTGCCCGGCGCCCGCGACAAGGCCAACAACGGGGACCTGCTCTTTGGCACGACCGACTCCTGGGTGCTCTGGAACCTGACCGGCGGCGTCGAGGGCGGCGTGCACGCGACGGACGTCACCAACGCGTCCCGCACGATGTTCATGGACCTCGAGACCCTGCAGTGGGACGACGAGATCCTCGGCATCTTCGACGTGCCGAAGTCGATGCTGCCCGAGATCAGGTCCTCGTCGGAGGTCTACGGCGTCGCGAGCGGGCACAGCCTGCTCCGAGAGGTGCCGATCGCGGGCATCCTCGGCGACCAGCAGGCCGCCACCTTCGGCCAGGCCGCGTTCGACCAGGGCGAGGCCAAGAACACGTACGGCACCGGCAACTTCATCATCTTCAACACCGGCACCGAGATCGTGCACTCGAAGAACGGGCTGCTGACCACGCTCGGCTACAAGCTCGGCGATGACGCGCCGCACTACGCCCTCGAAGGCTCCATCGCCGTGACCGGGTCGCTGGTGCAGTGGTTGCGCGACAACCTCGGCCTGATCGGCTCGGCCGACGAGATCGAGGCCCTGGCGAAGACGGTCGACGACAACGGCGGGGCGTACTTCGTGCCGGCGTTCTCCGGCCTGTTCGCGCCGTACTGGCGCTCGGATGCCCGCGGCGCGCTGGTGGGCCTGACCCGCTTCGTGAACAAGGGCCACATCGCCCGGGCGGCGCTGGAGGCGACGGCGTTCCAGACCCGCGAGGTGATCGACGCGGTCAACGCCGACTCCGGCGTTCCGCTGACCGAGCTCAAGGTCGACGGCGGCATGATCGCCAACAACCTGCTGATGCAGTTCCAGGCCGACCTCCTCGGCGTCCCCGTGATCCGGCCGGTGGTCGCGGAAACGACGGCGCTCGGCGCCGCCTACGCGGCCGGCCTCGCGGTCGGCTTCTGGAGCGGGCTGGACGAGCTGCGCGCGAACTGGCAGGAGGACTCGCGCTGGACTCCGTCGATGGACACGGCCGAGAGCGACCGCCTGCTGCGCAACTGGAAGAAGGCCGTCACCAAGACCCTGGACTGGGTCGACGAGGACGTCCGCTAGCAGCGCCGCCCCCTCCCTTCCTCGCGAAACCCGGCGGCCTCCACGGCCGCCGGGTTTCGGCGCATCCGCATCCGCCCGCATCCGCCCGCATCCGCCCGCATCCGCCCGCATCCGCCCGCATCCGCCCGCATCCGCCCGCATCCGCCCGCATCCGCCCGCATCCGCCCGCATCCGCCCCCTGCCGCATCCGCCCTGGGGGCATCCGCATCCGACGCCTGCTCTGCCCGGGGACGGGTTTGGCTAACTCAGGAGAATTCGCATCTGCGTCCGGTGGGCCCGCGGACCAGTGCGGCCGTTTCCCTTCGCCGCACTGGATCTCCTGAGTTAGCCACGAGCGGCGGTGGACACGAGCGGCGGTGGACACGAGGGGCGGTGGAGACGCGGGCGGGAGGGACGAGTTCGCCACAGGGGCGGTGGGCCGGCGTTGTCCCCAGAACCATCGGAGGCCGGAATTCGCGGGCCGCGGGTCGTCAGGCTGCTGGCCATGAGCTGGGCCGAATACTTCCGCGACAACCGAGTGCAGATTGCCGAGACCGCGGCCCTGAACTCTGCCGGTGCCACCTGGCGAGCGCTTCGAGGCGCCGTAGACGCTGGACACCTGATCCGCGTGCGGCGGGGTCACTACGCACTGCCGGATACGGACGTCCACATCCTGGAGGCCGTGCGCGTCGGCGGACGGCTGACATGTGTTTCCGCCGCGGCGGACGTGGGCGTGTTCGCCTTTGACAGCAGGCTCGCGCATGTCCAGATTGATCCCACGGGTTCCCGTTTGCGCACACCTCACGACCGATTCCAGCTCCTCACGGACCAGAACCGACACGGCGTCGAGCTCCACTGGAACGTACTGCTCCAACCTGACGACGGCTCCGAGTACCGAGTCGGGCTCATCGACGCGTTGGTGCAGATTCTTCGCTGCCAGGAGCCCAGGTTCGCGCTGGCCTCCCTGGACAGTGCCCTGCACCAGCGCCTGATGCCTCCGACCGCGCTTTCTGTGATCTTCGCCGCGGTGCCGCGGGAAATCCTGTATCTCAGGCGCCTCGTCGATGCGCGCAGCGAAGCGGGTCAGGAAACCGTGCTTCGCTTCATCGTCGGGCAGGCCGGATACGAATTCGAGATCCAGGTGCGCATTGACGGGGTCGGTCGAATCGACATGATTGTGGAAGGGTGCATCGCCGTCGAGGCGGACAGCCGGCAGTTTCACGATGGCTGGGACGCCCACGCGCGCGACCGGACTCGTGATTGCGAACTGGCGATGCTCGGATACCTGCCCCTTCGGGTGCTCTACCGCGACATCATGTTCCACCCCGAGCGCGTGCTCGCCGCAATCGCAGGCCTGCTCGACGCAAGCCGCCACTACCGCCGCACGTTCGCCTAGCTGGGCCGTCCGCCGCCTGGCCGGCCCGCTCCCGGAGGTGACCCGCCCGGCCCCGGAAATGTGTGACCGGCCCGGTCCCGGAAATGTGGCCAGCCCTCTTCCGAAGGTGTGAGCGGCTCTCTCCCGGACGGTGCCGATGGCCTCCATCAGAGCGACTGCGCGTCCCTCGCGGTGGCTAACTCAGGAGATTCCGGATGCGTCGGGTGCCCTGAACCGCCATTTCGGGGGCCGGAGAACGCCGGATACGAATTCTCCTGAGTTAGCCACACCCGGCGGGTGAGTCGGCGCCGGGCGGGGGATCGCCAAGCGGTTGCTCGAGGGGCCAGCCGTCCTTCGGCTCCCGGGTGTCGGAGGAGCGGAGCACGGCGTGCCAGGACGGGGGATAGGTGCCGTCGCGGTGCGCCTGGATCGCCGGCCCGACCCCGGTGAACGTGAACCCGGCATTTCGCGCGCTGCGCGCGGACGCCATATTCCCCTCGAGGCATTGCCAGCTGATGGTGTCGACCACGCCGTTCGCGAACGCCCACTCGATCACCAGCCGCTGCGCCTCGGGGATGTGGCCGTGGCCGCGGTGGGGGGCGCCGAGCCAGTAGCCGATCGAGGCGCTCGGCAGCCGCAGGCCGATGACCCCCAGCAATTGCGCGGTCTCCGGGTCGCGAACCGCCCAGGTGTACTCCGAGTCCGCCGCCCACGCCGCCGGTATATACCCGGAGACGAATGAGTCGGCGTCGGAGCGCTGGTACGGCCACGGGATGTGCAGGTAGCGCTCGAAAATCGGGTCCTGGCAGTACTCGTAGACGCGCTCGGCATCGGCCGGGAGCAGCTGGTCCAGCCGCAGGAGCGGCGAGGACAGGGTGACGGGCCGCACCATCAGCGCCTCGGCAGCAGGCCGACGGCGTCGTAGGCCCGCGCCAGGGTGACGTCGGCCACGGCCGCGGCCCGGTCGGCGTTGTGCGCCAGCAGGCGGTCCAGCTCCGCCGGGTCGTCCAGCAGCTCGATCACACGCGAACGGATCGGCCCGAAGGTGCCCTCGACGACCTCGACGAGGCCCTTCTTCAGGTCGCCGTAACCGCGCCCCGCGTACTCGTCCTCTAGAGAGCCGATCGTGACCCCCGCCAGCACCGAATAGATCGTGAGCAGGTTCGCCACGCCGGGCTTGTTCTCCCGGTCGAAGACGACGCCGCCCTCCGCGTCGGTGACCGCACGCATGATCTTCTTCTTCGTCACCGACGGCTCGTCGAGCAGCCAGATCACCCCGGCGTGCGACTCGGCCGACTTCGACATCTTCGAGGTCGGGTTCTGCAGGTCGTAGATCTTCGCGGTCTCCTTGACGATGGCCACCTCCGGCACCGTGAAGGTCGAGCCGAAACGCGAGTTGAAGCGTGCCGCCAGGTCGCGGGTGAGCTCGACATGCTGCCGCTGGTCTTCGCCGACCGGCACGATCTCGGTCTGGTACAGCAGGATGTCCGCGGCCATTAGCGTCGGGTAGGCGAACAGTCCGACCGTCGTCGCGTCCTGTCCGTGCCGGGCGGACTTGTCCTTGAACTGGGTCATCCGGCTGGCCTCGCCGAAGCCGGTGATGGTGTTGAGCACCCAGGCCAGCTGCGCGTGAGCGGCGACATGCGACTGCACGTACAGGGTCGACGCCGAGGGGTCGATGCCGGCGGCGATGTACTGCGCCGCGGTGCGCCGGGTGTTCTCCCGCAGTGCGGCGGGGTCCTGCGCGACCGTGATGGCGTGCAGGTCGACGATGGAGAAGAACGCGTCGTGCGTCTGCTGCAGCGCCTTCCAGTTGAGCAGGGCGCCGATGTAGTTGCCGATCTGCAGCGATTCTGCGGAGGGCTGCATGCCGGAGTAGAGGCGGGGCTTGTCCATGAGGTCAGGTCTCTCGTGCGTGTGCCGTGGGCGGCAGGAAGGTCAGATGGCGTAGTCGACGACGACGGGCGTGTGGTCCGACCAGCGCTGGTCGTAGGCGGCGGCGCGGTCGACGGCGTAGTTGGTGACGGATGCCGCCAGCGCCGGGGTAGCGAGCTGGTAGTCGATCCGCCAGCCGGTGTCATTGTCGAAGGCCTGCCCGCGCCAGGACCACCAGGTGAACGGCCCGTCGACCTCGCCCGCCCACTTGCGGCCGACATCCACCCAGCCGAGGCCCGCCCCGGCGTTGTACGCCGGGTCGTCTTCCGCGCCGAGGATCCGGTCGAAGTAGGCGCGCTCTTCGGGCAGGAAACCGGCCCGCTTGACGTTTCCCTTCCAGTTCTTGATGTCGAACCTGCGGTGGCCGACGTTGAGGTCGCCGAGCACCACGACGCGGTCGCTGTGCGCGGCCAGCTCGGGCAGGCGCGCCAGCATGGCGTCGAGGAAGGTGTACTTCTCGACCTGCTTCGGGGTGTCGGCCTCGCCGGAGTGGACATAGGTGCTCACGACGGTGACGATGGTGCCGTTGACCTCGTAGTCGGCCTCGAGCCAGCGTCCGGCGCTGTCGAATTCGTCGGCGCCGAGCTGCACCCGGTGGATCGTGGCCGTCGATCGGCTCGCGATCGCGACACCGGCCCGGCCCTTGGCCGTCGCCGCGTCGTGCACTACGCTCCACTCCGGGCCGAGCAGGCCTTCGAGGTCATCCGTGGATGCCCGCACCTCCTGGATGGCGAGGATGTCGACGTCCCGGCCGGCGAGCCAGTCGCCCATGCCCTTGCGGAAGGCGGCACGCACGCCGTTCACGTTGATGCTGGCGATCCGGAGCGGTTTGGCGGGTGTGGCGGGGGAAGACGGCATGGATCAAGTCTAGTTTGGGCGCAGCCGCTTACCGTTTGGCGATCGGGTCCGCACCGGCTGCGCCTTCCCGCGCTGCGCGGTCGACAGCGGCGCGGAGGCGGCGGGAGGTGCCCCATTTGCGGTACCAGGCGGCTTCCCTGTGGGCGCGGCTGGCCTCGCGCAGTTCGGTGAGCACTGCCGCGCGTGCGGCCTCTGCCTCCTGGCGCAGACGCTCCGCCGCGGCCGCCGCGGAGACCGCGGCGCCCGGCCGCCGCGGGTCGATCCCCGAGTCCTGCATGCCGACGGAGATCCACGAGGCGGCCAGCAGGGTGACCGAGTTCGTCAGGTTGAACCAGATCAGCAGCCCGATGATGACGGCGAAGGTATCCAGCAACGGGTTTCGCCCGGCGCCGCCGAGGAGCGCCCCGCCGAGCACCTTGAGCCCGCCGAGCGCCACTCCGCCCAGCAGGGAGCCAACGAGGAGGCGGCGGAGGGGGATGCGCACCCGCGAGAGCACCCGGAAGAGCACGGCGAGCGTGGCCGTGTCGATGACCAGCACGAGGAGCAGGCCGACCGTGCGCGCTGACGCGCTGAACCAGAAGGACTCCTCCGGGATCCCGGCCAGCGCGAAGATTGCGCCGAGCGCCCAGGTGCTGGCCAGGGACACGAGCGCCGACACGACGAGGGCGAGCCCGAAGAGGAGGCCGAGGCCCAGCTCCCGGAGCTTGACCAGGGCGAAGAATGTCGTGTCGTGAGGCAGGCCGAAGATGGTTCGCACGGCCGTCGCTGTCGTCGACAGCCAGCCGAGTGCGGTGACGAGCAGGCCGACGAGGGCGATGGCGCCGGTCCAGCTGAGCACGCCGGCGCTGGCGAGTTCGGCGGGGTCGATGATGCCCTCGGTGCCGATCAGGCCGGGGATCGACTGGTTGATCAGGGCGAAGAGTTCTTCGGTCAGCGCGGGGTTGGAGTAGAGCCACAGCCCGGCGATGGAGAACCCGACCCAGATCGCGGCGAACATGGCGAAGATCGACTGGTACGACATGCCGCCGGCGAGGATGCCGCCACCGCTGTTCGTGAAGTGCGTGAACACGCGCACCGGTCGCCAGGCCAGGACCCGATTGACAGTCGCGGTGATCTTCACTTGACCAGCCTAGCGAGGCGCGTACCCGGCGGTGCGGTGCACCCCCAGTTCGGGGCGCAAATCATAAGTGAGCGAGTCTCACCTCTTGCGGAGGCTGCCTCGTCCTGCGACTATTCCACTGCTGAACCACTCGAGCCGCCACTCCATACCCCCGAACGTGGAGGGTGACCATGTCTCCGACGTACCCGCAACCTCGGCTACCCGATTCCGGGCATCCGAGTCGACGGATGCGCGCTGCCCAGGTCGCCGCGGTGGCTTTGGCGCTCCTATCGTGTGCCGGCCCGCCGGCGGCGTATGCCGCCGACGGACCGGCCGGGCACGGTGCGGTTGTGGTCGAGGCAGACGCGAATCGCGTCGGCCGGCCGGTGGCGCCGCGACCCGAAGCGGCCCCACCGGCTCCGGCCCGAGTCGCCGAGGCCGCAGCAGCCGAGGCCCCAGTCGCCCAGGACAGGACCGCTCGACCCGGAGCGCTCGACTTCGTCTGGCTTCTCCCGCTGGGCAGCGGCCTGGCCGTGCTCGGTACCGGCTGGGTGCTCAGCCGACGCAACCGCAACGACGATTCCGACTAGGCGAGACCGCCCGGCCGAGACCGATCAGGCGGAAGCTACGGCTTGCCTCGCATCATGGCCTGCTTGACCTCGGCGATGGCCTGGGTGACCTGAATGCCTCGGGGGCACGCCTCGGTGCAGTTGAAGGTCGTGCGGCAGCGCCACACGCCCTCTTCGTCGTTGAGGATGTCGAGGCGCACGGCGGCGTTGTCGTCGCGTGAGTCGAAGATGAAGCGGTGCGCGTTGACGATCGCGGCCGGGCCGAAGTACTGCCCGTCGGTCCAGAACACCGGGCAGCTCGACGTGCACGCGGCGCAGAGGATGCACTTGGTGGTGTCGTCGAAACGCTCACGCTGGGCCACCGTCTGGATGCGCTCCTTGCCGTCCTTGGGCGCCTGCTGCGACACGAGGAACGGCTGCACCGCCTTGAACGACTCGAAGAAGGGCTCCATGTCGACGATGAGGTCCTTCTCCAGCGGCAGGCCCTTGATGGCCTCCACGTAGACGGGCTTCGTGATGTCGAGGTCCTTGATCAGGGTCTTGCAGGCCAGGCGGTTGCGGCCGTTGATGCGCATCGCATCCGAACCGCAGATGCCGTGGGCGCAGGAGCGGCGGAAGCTCAGGGTCCCGTCCTGCTCCCACTTGATCTTGTGCAGGGCGTCGAGCACGCGGTCGGTCGCGTACAGCTCGACGTCGAAGTCCTGCCAGTGCGGCTCGGCGTCGACCTCCGGGTTGAACCGGCGGATCATCAGCGTGACGGTGTACGACTCGATCGCCTCGGGAACGGCGGGCGGCGTAATGGTTGCGGTGGTCACCGTCAGTACTTCCTTTCCATCGGCTGGTAGCGCGTGATCGTGACCGGCTTCCAGTCGAGCGCGATGTGGTCGGCCGCGTCGGCGGAGTGCGGGTCCCCGGTCAGGTAGGCCATGGTGTGCACCAGGTAGTTCTCGTCGTCGCGCAGGGGGAAGTCGTCGCGCATGTGCCCGCCGCGGCTTTCCTTGCGGTTGCGGGCGGAGAAGACGACGACCTCGGCGAGGTCGAGCAGGAAGCCGAGTTCGACGGCCTCGAGCAGGTCGGTGTTGAAGCGGCGTCCCTTGTCCTGCACGCCGATGTTCTTGTAGCGCTCGCGCAGCGAGTGGATGGTGTCGGTCACGTCCTTGAGCGACTCGTCGGTGCGGAACACCTGGGCCTTGGCGTCCATCGTCTCCTGCAGTTCCTTGCGGAGCACGGCGATGCGTTCGGTGCCGGTGGAGCTGCGGATGCCCTCGATCAGTCCGCGGACGAACTTCGCCGGGTCGGCGGGCAGCGGCACGAACTCGGCGGTCTTGACGTACGCGACGGCGTTGTTGCCGGCGCGCTTGCCGAACACGTTGATGTCGAGCAGGGAGTTGGTGCCGAGGCGGTTGGAGCCGTGCACCGACACGCAGGCGCATTCGCCGGCGGCGTAGAGGCCGGGCACGACGGTGGTGTTGTTGCGCAGCACCTCGGCGTTCACGTTGGTGGGGATGCCGCCCATCGCGTAGTGCGCGGTCGGCATGACCGGCACCGGCTCGGTGACCGGATCGACGCCGAGGTAGGTGCGGGCGAACTCGGTGATGTCAGGGAGCTTGGTCTCGAGCACCTCGGCGCCCAGGTGGGTGCAGTCGAGGTAGAGGTAGTCCTTGTTCGGTCCGGCGCCGCGACCCTCCGCGACCTCCTTGACCATGCAGCGGGCGATGATGTCGCGCGGCGCGAGGTCCTTGATGGTCGGCGCGTACTTCTCCATGAACCGCTCGCCGCTGGCGTTGCGCAGGATCGCGCCCTCGCCTCGGGCGCCCTCGGTGAGGAGGATGCCGAGCCCGGCGAGGCCGGTCGGGTGGAACTGGAAGAACTCCATGTCCTCGAGCGGGAGGCCCTTGCGCCAGATGATGCCGACGCCGTCGCCGGTGAGGGTGTGCGCGTTCGAGGTGGTCTTGTAGATCTTGCCGAAGCCGCCGGTGGCGAAGATGAAGGCCTTGGCCTGGAAGACGTGCAGCTCGCCGCTGGACAGGTCGTAGGCGACGACGCCCGAAGGCTGCTCGACCCCGTCGACCTCGGTCATGATCAGGTCGAGCACGTAGTACTCGTTGAAGAAGTTGATGCCGCGCTTGACACAGTTCTGGTACAGCGTCTGCAGGATCATGTGGCCGGTGCGGTCGGCGGCGTAGCAGGCGCGGCGCACCGGGGCCTTGCCGTGGTCGCTGGTGTGGCCGCCGAAGCGGCGCTGGTCGATCTTGCCCTCGGGGGTGCGGTTGAACGGGAGGCCCATGTTCTCGAGGTCGATGACCGCGTCGATGGCTTCCTTGGCGAGGATCTCCGCCGCATCCTGGTCGACGAGGTAGTCGCCGCCCTTGACCGTGTCGAAGGTGTGCCACTCCCAGTTGTCTTCCTCGACGTTTGCGAGGGCCGCGGCCATGCCACCCTGGGCCGCGCCGGTGTGGGACCGGGTCGGGTAGAGCTTGGAGATGACCGCCGTGCTGGCGCCGGGGCCGGCTTCGATGGCGGCACGCATGCCGGCTCCACCCGCTCCCACGATCACGATGTCGAACTGGTGGTAGTGCACGCCGTCAACGACGGTGGACTCCGTGGGCGCTGTGGAAGAGGCAGGCGTTGTCATGATGGGTGTGTGCAGCTCCTAAAGGGCCGAGCAGAACGAGGGGAGAAGGTCGGCGGGCTGGCCGGCCGGGCAGGGGTCGAAGGTGAAGACGACCAGGGTGCCGAGAATGATGAGGACCGCGACGCTGGCGAAGATGGCCCACTTGAGGATGCCGCGGATGAGCGGCTTGGTTGCGTAGTCGTTGACCAGCGTGCGCATGCCGTTGCCGCCGTGGATCAGGGCGAGCCAGAGCATCAGCACGTCCCAGGTCATCCAGAACGGGTTGGTCAGCTTGCCGGCGACGAACGCGAAGTTGAGGGCGCTGACACCCTCGCCCAGCCAGAGGTTGACGAAGAGGTGGCCGAAGATGAGCACGACCAGCACGACGCCGGAGACGCGCATGTAGATCCAGCCCCACTTCTCCCAGTTGACGCCCCGCTTGCGGGGCGCACGGGCGTAGGGACTGCGGGGGGCTTCGATGGTGGTTGACATGTCGTCCCCTCCTAGTGGTTGAACACGTTGGTCAGGTGGCGGGGCACGAAGGCGAGCATCGTGACCACCCAGAGGCCGATGACGACGTAGAACATCACCTTCTGGTACTTCGCGTTCCAGAAGTCGATCAGGATGATCCGGATTCCGTTGAACGCGTGGAACACGATGGCCGCGACGAGGGCGGTCTCACCGAGGCCCATGATGGGCGTCTGGTACTGGCCGATCACCGCGTTGTAGGCCTCGGGGCTCACCCGCACGAGCGCGGTGTCGAGGATGTGGACCAGCAGGAAGAAGAAGATCGCCACGCCCGTGATGCGGTGCAGGACCCACGACCACATGCCTTCTCGGCCCCGGTAAAGGGTTCCGGCGGGGCGACGCGAGGTCGTCTTTTGCTGATATGTCGGGGTTCCTGCCGTTTGCTGTGGCATGAATAACCCTCCCTGGTTGAGATGTGGCCTCGATGAGACGAGGCAGTCGCGCTCATGAGCGCGTGTTCCCAGTCTAGGTGTCGGCGCTCAGTTTTTTTGCGGACGGGCCCGCCTAACGTCGCATCGAGAGCGGCACGAGCGTGCTCGCCCAGACCGCGGCGCGCTCGTCGATGGCTCGTTCGTAGTAGTCGAGGAGGGTCCCGCACACGTTCTCCCACGACCGGCCGAGCACGCTGCGGCGCCCGGCCTCGCCCATCCTTCGGCGCAGCTCCCCGTCTCCGGCCAGGCGCGTCACACAACGCCTCATGTCCCGTTCGTCGTTCGGGGTGAAGAGGTATCCGTCCTCTTCGTGCGAGATGAGGTCGATCGGGCCGCCCGCGCGCGGGGCGACCACGGGGAGGCCTGCGGCGTGGGCCTCCTGGATGGTCTGGCCGAAGGTCTCTTCCGTGCCGGCGTGCAGGAACAGGTCGAAGCTCGCGTAGGCGGCCGAGAGCTCGGCGCCGGCCAGGCGGCCGAGCCAGGTGACGGGCATCCCGGCCAGTTCACGCCGAACGAGGTCGGAGGACGGCCCGTCGCCGACGAGGGCCAGGCGGATGCCGTCCAGCCCGCGCAGCGCCCGGAACCGCTCCACCTGCTTCTCCGGGGCGATCCGGCCGACGTAGCCGACGACGACCTCGCCGCGGGGGGAGAGGCGCTCCCGGAGCGCCCTGGCCGTCGGGTCGCTCCGATGGTTGGGGTGGTAACCGACGAGGTCGACTCCGCGGGCCCAGGGCTCCAGCCGGCGCAGGCCGATGCGACGCAGGTCGGCCATCGACGCCGTCGAGGGCACGAGGGTGAGGTCCGCGCCCTCGTGCACCCACTTGACGAGGCGCCAGGCCAGGCCGGCGGCCTGGCCGAGGTTGTTCCGGCGGGCGTAGCCGGCGACATCCGTCTGGTAGATCGCGACGGTGGGGATGTCCAGGCGGTTGGCCGCGGCGATGCCCTGGGCGCCGAGCAGGAACGGGGACGCGGCGTGCAGCACGTCGGGCCGGAAGTCCTGCAGTAGCCGGGAGACAAAGGGGCTGGGCAGGCCCACCGGGAATTGCCGGTAGGCCAGGGCCGGCACGGTGTGCACCGGAAACCCCGCGTACTCGGGCGGCGCCCCGGCCGGCGCGATGACGATGGCGTCGTGCCCGTGTCGCGCGAGGTGCTCGAGCACCCGGCACACGCTCGTGGTGACCCCGCTGATCGTGGGCAGAAAGCTTTCCGTGATGACCGCGACCCTCATGAGGCGAGCGTACGGAGGCGAGATAGCCGCCGGGTGAATGGCGGGTATCCGGCCGGGCGGCGGCGGTAGTCTGGCCAGATGCCTCAGACCAGCACCCCCATTGAGCGGTTTTACAGCGTGATCCCGGCCGGCGGGATCGGCTCGCGGCTGTGGCCGCTGTCCCGCGCGGACGCCCCCAAGTTCCTGCACGACCTGACCGGGTCCGGCCAGACGCTGCTGCGCGACACCTGGGAACGCCTGGCCCCGCTCAGCGGCGAGCAGCGCGTCATGGTCGTCACCGGCCGGGCCCACCGCGCCGCCGTCGAAGACCAGCTGCCGGAGCTGGCCGACCACAACGTGGTGCTGGAGAGCGAGCCGCGCGAATCGTCCGCCGCAATCGGGCTGGCTGCCGCGATCCTGCAGAAGCGCGAGCCGGGCGTCATCATCGGTTCCTTCGCCGCGGACCACGTGATCAAGGGCTCCGTCCAGTTCCGCGATGCGGTCACCGAGGCCGTGGCCGCCGCCGACGCCGGCTACATCGTGACCATCGGCATCCGGCCGACCGAGCCGGCCGTCGGGTTCGGCTACATCAAATGCGCCGGCCCGCTCGCCATCCCGGGGGCCCACAGCGCCCTCGCGGTCGACACCTTCGTCGAGAAGCCGAGCCTCGAGACGGCAGAGGGCTACCTCGCCGACGGCCGGTACCTCTGGAATGCCGGGATGTTCATCGCCCGGGCCGACCGCCTGCTCGAAGAAATCGGACGGTCAGAACCCGAGCTGCTGGCCGGGCTGCTGGAACTGGCCGAGGCGTGGGACACCCCGCGTCGAGGCGCCGTCGTCGACCAGGTCTGGCCGCGCCTGAAGAAGATCGCCATCGACTACTCGGTCGCCGAACCCGTCGCCGCCACCGGCAAGCTCGCCGTCATTCCCGGCCTGTTCGATTGGGACGATGTGGGCGACTTCGCCTCGATCGCGAAGATCCACTCCGGCGGGCGCAAGCACGACCTGGCCATCCTCGGGGAAGGCGCCCGCGTGCTCGCCGACTCGTCGAGCGGCATCGTCGTCAGCCACACCAAGCGGATGATCGCCCTCATCGGCGTCGAGGACATCGTCGTCGTCGACACCCCGGATGCTCTGCTCGTCACGACGAGCGCCAACGCCCAGAAGGTCAAGGCCGTCGTCGACGCGCTGAAGCTGTCGGGCTCGAGCGACGTTCTCTAGACTCGTTCCACCCCTGTGAAGGAGCGTCACATGACCCGTCGTGGTTTCATCGTCCCGGCCGTCGCCGTTTCCGCCCTGCTGCTCGCCGGCTGCGCGCCGGCGCCGGAGGAGGACGCGCGGCCCAGCAGCACGGCGGCGCCGGACTATTGCGCGCGCATGGTGACCAACTCCGGGGGCCTGGAGGACCGCTCCTTCAACCAGTCGAGTTGGGAGGGGCTCCAGCAGGCCGCCACCGACTTCGACATCGAGGTCGACGCGATCGTCTCCACGTCCGAGACCGACCTGGCGCCCAACGTCGAGCAGGCCGTGGGCACCGGCTGCGACTTCATCCTGACGGTCGGGTACGAGCTCGCCGACGCTACCACGGCCGCGGCGCTGGCGAACCCGGAGGTGCACTTCTCGATCGTCGACGAGCAGGTCGCGGGGGAGAACATCAAGCCCGTCGTCTTCGATACCGCCCAGGCCGCCTTCCTGGCCGGCTACCTGGCCGCTGGGGTCAGCCGCACCGGGATCGTCGCGACGTTCGGCGGCGGCAACCAGCCGCCGGTGACCCTCTTCATGGACGGCTTCGTCGACGGGGTGGCCAAGTACAACGAGCTGCGCGGAACCGCGGTGCGGGTGCTCGGCTGGGACAAGGCCACGCAGGACGGCGTGTTCACCGGCGATTTCGAGGACACCCTGAAGGGCAAGACGACGACCGAGAGGCTCCTCGACCGGGGCGCCGACGTGATCATGCCCGTCGCGGGGCAGGTCGGCGAGGGCGCGGCAGCGGCCATCCTCGAGCACGGCGAGTCCTCGCTGATCTGGGTCGACAACGACGGCTACGACTCGCTGCCGGCCCAGTTCCGGCCGATCCTGCTGACCAGCGTGCTGAAGAACACCCAGGATGCCGTCCTGGCGATCATCGACGCGGACCTCAAGGGCGATTTCTCCAACAAGCCGTACGTGGGCACCCTGGAGAACTCCGGCGTCGACATCGCGCCGTTCCACGATCGGGCCGGGCTTGTCTCCAGCGAACTCGCCGCCGGCGTCGAGGAGCTCCGCGCGGCCATCGTCGCCGGGATCCTCGAAGTAACCGGCCCGAACACCCCCCGCTGACCGGTCTCTTCCGGCTGAGTTTCGGACAAAGTACCTTCGTTTCGCAATTGAGGGTTCCTTTTCCGCAACTCAACCCGAACCGGCTTCGGGGGGTGCTCATTTGAGCAAGTTAGTTCGGCTATGTAACTGTTCGGTCACGACTCCGGTTTGCTCATCTGAGCAGGCAATTGTTCGCTAAGTTGTACCCACATAGCCCCTGCCCACCGCAGGGCCGCATCTTGGAGGTCGCTTTGAGAATCACATCCCGTAAGCCCGCACTGAGCGGCCTTGCCGCGCTGGGTGTCGTCGCTCTCTTCGCCGGGTGTGCTCCGGCACCGGAGGAAGGCGGGGACACAAAGGCCCCCGTCGTCAGCGACTTCCTGCCCTGCATGGTTTCCGACGCCGGCGGGTTCGACGACAAGTCGTTCAACCAGCTGGGCTACGAAGGCCTGGTCAAGGCGGCCGACGAACTCGGCGTCAAGGAAAAGCATGTCGAGTCCGCCACGGCGACCGACTTCAAGCCGAACCTGACCAGCCTGGTCGACCAGGGCTGCAACCTGATCATCACCGTCGGGTTCGCCCTCGCCGAGGCCACCGCGGAATCCGCCAAGGCCAACCCGGACATCAACTACGTCAGCATCGACGACACGATCGACCTCGACTTCGACGGCAAGACCGACGTTCCGAATGTCAAGCCCATCGTCTTCGACACCGCCCAGGCGGCGTTCCTCGCCGGCTACCTCTCGGCGGGCGTCTCCGAGACCGGCAAGGTCGGCACCTACGGCGGAATGCAGTTCCCGACCGTCACGATCTTCATGGACGGTCTCGCCCAGGGCGTCGCACATTACAACAAGGAAAAGGGCGCCAAGGTCGAGATCGTCGGCTGGAACACCGAAACGCAGAAGGGTGTCTTCTCCGGTACCTTCAGCGCCGGCACCCAGCCCCTCACCGACGCGCAGAACCTGATCGACGCTGGCGTGGACGTGCTGCTGCCCGTCGGCGGCCCGATCTACCAGAGCGCCGCTGCGGCCATCCGCGACTCCGGCAAGGAGATCGCCCTGATCGGGGTCGACGCCGACGTCTTCGTGACCGACCCGTCCGTCGCCGACCTGCTGCTCACCTCGGTCCTCAAGGGCATCGACGTCGGCGTGGAGGAAGCCGTCCTCAAGGCCGGCCGCGACGAGTTCGACGTGACGCCGTTCGTCGGCACGCTCGAGAACGACGGCGTCGGCCTGGCCGAATTCCACGACTGGGCCGACAAGGTCCCGGCCGAGCTGCAGGATGAACTCGACAAGCTGCGCGAAGACATCATCAGCGGCGACGTCAAGGTCACGTCCTACCTCGCCGGCTAATTTCGGCACGTAGATCTGTGGGGAGGCAGGCTCCGGCCGGCCTCCCCACAACATCGTTAACCACCCTAGGATCGGGAACATGAAGCTCGAACTGCGCGGCATCACGAAGACGTTCGGTGCCCTGGTCGCGAACGACCACATCGACCTCACGGTCGAGGCGGGAGAGATCCACGCCCTGCTCGGAGAAAACGGCGCCGGCAAGTCAACGCTGATGAACGTGCTCTACGGCCTCTACCAGGCCGACGCCGGTGAGATCGTGCTCGACGGAGTGGTGCAGAAGTTCGCCGGTCCCGGTGACGCGATGAACGCCGGCATCGGCATGGTGCACCAGCACTTCATGCTGATCCCCGTGTTCACCGTCGCCGAGAACGTCATGCTCGGCCATGAGGAGACGAACGTCCTCGGCCGGCTCAATCTCGGCGCGGCCCGCAAAAAGGTCAAGGAGATCTCCGACCGATTCGGCTTCCATATCGACCCGAATGCGCTCATCGAGGACCTCCCCGTCGGCGTGCAGCAGCGGGTCGAGATCATCAAGGCGCTGTCCCGGGAGGCGCGCGTGCTCGTGTTCGACGAGCCGACCGCCGTGCTGACCCCGCAGGAAACCGACGAGCTGATGGCCATCATGCGCCAGCTCAAGGAAGCCGGGACCTCGATCGTGTTCATCACCCACAAGCTCCGTGAGGTGCGCGAGGTCGCCGACCGGATCACGGTGATCCGGCGCGGCAAGGTCGTCGGCGAAGCGTCCCCGACGGCGACGAACACCGAGCTGGCCTCACTCATGGTGGGCCGGGCCGTCGAACTGACCGTGCACAAGGACGAACCGAAGCTGGGTCACGAAGCCCTGGTCGTGCGGGACCTCTGCGTCATCGACGCGCGCCACCAGCTCGTCGTCAACCACGTCAGCTTCGAGGTCCAGGCCGGGGAAGTGCTCGTCATCGCCGGCGTGCAGGGCAACGGCCAGACCGAGCTGATCGAGGCCCTGATGGGCCTGCAGCCCCGGGTGACGGGCACGATCGAGCTCAACGGCACATCCCTGCGCGGCCTCAGCGTGCGCAAGATCCTCGACGCCGGCGTCGGATTCGTGCCGGAGGACCGCACCGAGGACGGCCTGGTCGCCGCCTTCACCGTCGCCGAGAACCTCATGCTCGACCGCAGCACCGGAGCACCGTTCGTCAAGGCGGGCACCCTGCAGCGCGGCTTCCTCGCGGATTTCGCCCGGGAGAAGGTGACCGAGTTCGACATCCGCACCCAGGGCATCGACTCCCTCGCCGGCCAGCTCTCCGGCGGCAACCAGCAGAAGGTCGTGCTCGCGCGCGAACTCAGCCGGGAACTGCACCTGCTCGTAGCGACGCAGCCGACCCGCGGCCTGGACGTCGGCTCGATCGAATTCGTGCACAAGCGCATCATCGCGACCCGGGACGCCGGCATCCCCGTCATCGTCGTCTCCACCGAACTCGACGAAGTCGTTGGACTCGCGGATCGAATCGCGGTCATGTACCGCGGAGGAATCGTAGGTATCGTGCCCGGAACCACCCCACGCAGCGTCCTTGGACTCATGATGACGGGCGAACCCGCCCCCGGAACGGAGGCCGTGGCATGAGCGACAGCACCCGGCCGCCCGCCGAGCCCGCCGGCGCCGTGGCGGCGCCAGCCGACCACCCCGACGCCCCCCGGGGGCAGGACGCCGGCTCGGAGCGCTGGTCGCAGGCCATGCGCGACATCGTGGGCGGGAGCGCCGCCATCTCGGTGCTCGCCGTGTTCCTCGCCCTCGTCGTCGGCGCCATCCTGATCGCCCTCACCGATGAGCCGGTCCAGAAAGCCTCCGGCTATCTCTTCGCCCGGCCGGGGGACATGTTCGCCGCCGTGTGGGATTCCGTCTCCGGCGCCTACTCGGCGCTCTTTCAGGGCTCGATCTACAACTTCCGCCGGCCGGGATTCGCCGCCGGAATCCGTCCGCTCACCGAGACCCTCACCTTTGCCACGCCGCTGATCGCTGCCGGTCTCGGCGTCGGCCTGGCCTTCCGGGTCGGGATGTTCAACATCGGTGGCCGCGGACAGATGCTGATCGCCGCCGCCAGCGCCGGCTGGGTGGCATTCGCCGTCGACCTGCCCGCCGGGATCCACCTCATCGTCGCCGTGCTCGCCGGCCTCGTCGGCGGTGCGCTGTGGGGCGGCATCGTCGGCCTGCTCAAGGCCCGCACCGGCGCACACGAGGTCATCGTCACGATCATGCTCAACTTCGTGGCGCTGTACCTGGTCTCGTACCTGCTGCGCACCCCCGGGCTGCTGCAGGAACCGGGGTCAAGCAACCCGCAAACGCCGCCGATGAAACCCACCGCCGTCTTCCCCGACCTGCTGGGGCCGACGTACAACCTGCACGCCGGCTTCCTCACGGTCGTCGCCGCAACGATCTTCGTCTGGTGGCTGCTCAGCCGCTCGAACCTCGGGTTCCAGTTCCGGGCCGTGGGTGAGAACCCGAACGCCGCGCGAGTCGCCGGAATCAACGTGCAGAGCGTGTATGTGAGCGCGATGCTCATCTCCGGCGGGCTCGTCGGCCTGGCCGGGATCAACCAGGTGCTCGGCACCGTGACCACCGGTTTCGGCGCCGGGATCGACGCGAACATCGGCTTCGACGCCATCACGGTGGCCCTGCTGGGCCGTTCGCGTCCCTGGGGGATCTTCTTCGCCGGCGTTTTGTTCGGCGCGTTCAAGGCCGGGGGCTTCTCGATGCAGGCGGCCGAGGGCGTCCCCATCGACATCGTCCTCGTCGTGCAGTCCCTGATCGTGCTCTTCATCGCGGCGCCGCCGCTGGTGCGCGCGATCTTCCGGCTCCCGACACCGGGAACCAAACCCAGGTCGCGACCGACCGTCGTGAAGAAGGAGGTGACGGCGGGATGAGCACCATCACCCAGACCGTCCAGCCGAGCCAGGGCCAGCCGGCCCTGAGCACGGTCGTGCTCCGCAGCTGGAAGGCCGCGATCGCCCTCAGCATCTTCGCGGTCCTCGGCCTGCTCATCTTCGTCCTCCTCGGCGTGGACACCCAGGGGCAGGTGAGCACCTTCCGGCTGTCCCAGTCGCGCGATCTTATCCAGCTCCCGGACCTGGTGCTGCCGACCTTCGTCACCGCTGTCGTCTCCAGCATCCTGCTGTTTGCCATGGCCGCCTGGTCGATTTGGATCACCACTCACTCCCGCAAGGTGCCGCTCTGGCTCGTCGTGGTCTTCGCGGTGGTCTTCATGATCGGGTTCCTCACCTGGGCGGCAGCAGGCTCGACGATCCCCGTCCCGGGGCTCTTCGTGGGCACCATCACCCTCAGCGTCCCGCTGATCTTCGGGGCGCTCGGCGGTGTGATCTCCGAACGTTCCGGGGTCGTGAACGTGGCCATCGAGGGTCAGCTCCTCGCCGGGGCGTTCAGCTCCGCCGTCGTCGCCTCGATCACCGGCAACCCGTACCTCGGGCTCGTCGCCGCGGCGATCGCCGGCGTACTCGTCTCGTTCGTGCTCGCCGCGTTCTCGATCAAGTACCTCGTCGACCAGGTCATCGTCGGTGTCGTGCTCAACGTGCTCGTGATCGGGCTGACGAGCTTCTTCTTCTCCCAGCTTCTCTCACCCAATGCCGCGGCGCTCAACACACCGGAGCGTTTCCCCCGGATCAACATCCCGCTGCTGAGCGAGATCCCGATCCTCGGCCCGGCGCTCTTCCGCCAGACGTTCATCGTCTACTTCATGTATGTCGCCGTCGCCGTGATCTACTTCGGGCTGTTCCACACGAAGTGGGGACTGCGGCTGCGCTCCGTCGGTGAGCACCCCAAGGCCGCCGACACCGTGGGCATCAACGTCAACGGCACCCGGTTTTGGAACGTGTCCCTGGCCGGTGCCATCGTCGGCTTCGGCGGCGCATACTTCACCCTCGGATCCGTCGGCGCATTCAACAAGGAAATGACAGCCGGCCTCGGCTTCATCGCCCTCGCCGCCGTCATCTTCGGCCGGTGGGACCCGCTGAAGGCGACCCTCGCGGCGCTTCTGTTCGGTTTCGCCAGCAACCTGCAGAACGTGCTCAGCATCATCGGGTCACCGGTGCCGAGCGAGTTCATGCTCATGCTCCCGTACGTCGTGACGATCTTCGCCGTCGCCGGCCTCGTCGGCCGGTCCCGGCCGCCTGCCGCCGACGGCAAGCCGTATATCAAGTGATGACTTCAGGATCGGATGACGTGACCCCACCAGCGGGCGACATTGACTGGGATGCGCTGCGCGAAGCGGCCATGACGGCGATGGCCCTGGCCTATGTGCCGTACTCGAATTTCCCGGTCGGGGTGGCGGCACTCGTCAGCGACGGGCGGATCATCAGCGGCTGCAACGTGGAGAACGCGTCCTACGGGCTCACGCTCTGCGCCGAATGCGCCCTCGTCTCGTCGCTGCACATGACCGGGGGCGGCCGGCTGGTCGCGTTCACCTGCGTCGACGGCCACGGGCAGGCGCTGATGCCGTGCGGCCGCTGCCGCCAGCTGCTCTACGAACACTCCGCGCCCGGCATGCTGCTGGAGACGGTCTCGGGCCTGCGCACCATCGATGAGGTGCTGCCGGATGCCTTCGGGCCCAGGCAGCTGGCCGAGTACCAGGGAGAATGACGGGGATGACCATGGACTCCAGTGCCGGCGCCAGCGCCGCCGCCCTTCCGGCCGGTTCGGCCGGGAGCATCGAGGCGTTCGACACCGTCGACCTCATCCACGCCAAACGCGACCGCGGCGAACTCAGCACCCCGCAGATCGACTGGCTGATCGACGCGTACACCCGCGGCTATGTGGGCGACGAGCAAATGGCCGCCATGACCATGGCCATCTTCCTCAACGGCATGACCCGCCGGGAGATCCGCGACCTGACCATGGCGATGATCGACAGCGGCGAACGGATGAGCTTCGAAGGCCTCGGCAAGCCGACCACCGACAAGCACTCCACCGGCGGCGTCGGCGACAAGATCACCCTGCCGCTGATGCCCCTCGTCGCGGTGTTCGGCGTGGCCGTGCCTCAGCTGTCCGGCCGCGGCCTCGGCCACACCGGCGGCACCCTCGACAAGCTCGAATCCATCCCGGGCTGGCGCGCCAACCTCAGCAACGAGGAGATGATCGCCCAACTGCGCGAGGTCGGCGGCGTGATCTGCGCCGCGGGCAGCGGCCTGGCCCCGGCCGACGGCAAGCTCTACGCCCTGCGCGACATCACCGGCACCGTCGAGGCGATCCCGCTGATCGCATCCTCGATCATGTCGAAGAAGATCGCCGAGGGCACCAAGGCGCTCGTGCTCGACGTGAAGTTCGGCTCCGGCGCCTTCCTGAAGAACATCGAGCAGTCCCGGGAACTGGCCCGCACCATGGTCGCGCTCGGCCACGATGCCGGGGTCGCGACCTCCGCGCTGCTCACCAACATGAACGTCCCGCTCGGCCTCGCCATCGGCAACGCGAACGAGGTGCGCGAGTCGGTCGAGGTGCTTGCGGGCGGCGGGCCGGCCGACATCGTCGAGCTCACGATCACGCTGGCGCGCGAGATGCTCGCCCTCGCCGGGAAGACCGACGTCGACGTGGAGGCCGCCCTGAAGGACGGCCGGGCGATGGACAAGTGGCGCCAGGCCATCCGCGCCCAGGGCGGCGACCCGGATGCCGCGCTGCCGGTCGCCCGCGAAACCCACGTCGTTCTCGCCGACCGGGACGGCATCCTCGTGCAGCAGGACGCCCTGCCGTTCGGCATCGCAGCCTGGCGGCTCGGCGCCGGCCGCGCCCGCAAGGGGGACCCGGTGCAGCACTCGGCCGGCGTCGACCTGCACGCCAAGCCGGGGGACGCCGTCACGAAGGGCCAGCCGCTGTTCACGCTGAGCGCCGACGAGCCCGCCCGGTTCCCGCGCGCGCTCGAGTCGGTTGAGGGCGCCTGGCGGATCGGCGACCCGGGTGAGCCGGTGCTGACCGGCGGCCCGCTGATCGCCGAGCGCATCACCGCCGACGACTGACCCGTCTGCTACTCCGGGTCGCCGATTCGCTCGAGCGCGTCGACGATCAACGACCAGAACTTCTCGTGGTCGAGGTCGACGGCGACCTGCGTGGTGCAGTCCGCCGGGGCGGGGGCTCGGAAGTCGGCGACGGTCATGCCCAGGGTGAGCGTGCCGGTAAGTTCCACATCGAGCGGGGTGCGGCGCACCGCCATCACGCTGGGATCGATCACGTAGGCCACCGCGCACGGGTCGTGCACCGGCGGGTGGTCGAAGCCCTGCGCCTCCTTGTAGGTCCCGGCGAAGAACTCGAGAAGCTCCCCGACGAACCTGGCCGGCCCGGTGCCGACCGCGGCGATCCGCGCCGCCACGGCGGGCGTCGCGAGCGCCTGGTGGGTGAGGTCGAGGCCGATCATGGTGAGCGGCCACTTCTCGTTGAAGACGATGTGCGCGGCCTCCGGGTCGATCACGATGTTGAACTCGGCCGTCGCCGACCAGTTGCCCACGTGGTATCCGCCGCCCATCAGCACGACCTCCCTGACCCGCTGGGCGATCCGGGGTTCCTTGCGCACGGCCAGGGCGATGTTGGTGAGCGCGCCGGTGGGCACGAGGGTGATCTCGCCGGGCTCGTGCGCCATGATCGTGTCGATGATGAGGTCGACGGCGTGCCGGGGGTCGAGCGGGATGACGGACTCGGGGAGTACCGGCCCGTCGAGGCCGGACTCGCCGTGGATGCTCGGCGCCGTCTCGATCCGGCGCACGAGCGGACGCGCGCAGCCGGCCGCGAACGGCACGCCGGTGATGCCGGCCACGCGCGCGACGGACAGGGCGTTGCGGGTGACCTTGTCGAGGGTCTGGTTGCCCATCACGGTGGTGACGGCGACGAGGTCGATGTCGGGGTTGCCGTGCGCGAGCAGCAGCGCGATCGCGTCGTCGTGGCCCGGGTCGCAGTCGAGGATGATTTTGGTCGGCATGTGCCCAATCTATCCGCGCGTCGCTAGTGGCCCGCCCCGAGTGGGCGACCGGTTGAGTTGCGGGGAAAGTACCTTCGTCAGCACTGTGAAGGTACTTTCTCCGCGATTCGGCGTGGCACCCAGCGAGCATTCAGGAAACAGGGAGGCTCGCGGGGCGCTCCGCCGGTAGATTAGGGGGGTGAACACGAGCCCAGACGAATACCTGCTGCCCGGCGGCGGAGCGAGCATCAACGCCCTGCCCAAGATCTCCCTGCACGACCACCTCGACGGCGGGCTGCGCCCCGCGACGATCGTCGAGCTGGCCGACTCCGCCGGCGTCGACCTGCCGACGACGGATGCCGCGAGCCTGGGCTCCTGGTTCGTCAGGCAGGCCAACTCCGGCTCCCTGGTCGAGTACCTCAAGACCTTCGACGTGACCACCGCCGTCATGCAGACCCGCGAGGGGCTCGTGCGCGTCGCCCGCGAATTCGTGGAAGACCTGGCCCGCGACGGCGTGATCTACGGCGAGGTCCGCTGGGCCCCCGAACAGCACCTCACCCGCGGACTGACCCTCGACCAGGCCGTCGAGGCGGTGCAGGAGGGTCTTGACGCCGGTGTCGAGCACGTCGGACAGGCCGGCCACGACATCCGCATCGGCCAGCTCATCACGGCCATGCGGCACGCGAACCATAGCCTCGAGATCGCCGAACTGGCCGTTCGCCACCGGGGGAACGGCGTCGTCGGCTTCGACATCGCCGGAGCGGAGCTGGGTTTCCCGGCCCGCAACCACGTGGCCGCCTTCGACTACCTCGCCCACGAGTTCATGCCGGTCACCGTGCACGCCGGCGAGGCCGACGGGCTGGAGAGCATCCGCGGGGCCCTGTTCGACGGTCGCGCCCTGCGCCTCGGTCACGGCGTTCGCCTCGCCGAAGACGTGAAGATCGGCCGCGCCGACGGCGACAACACATTCGTCACGCTCGGCCCGCTCGCCCAGTGGGTGCGCGACCGCGAGATCGCCCTGGAGCTGAGCCCGTCCTCCAACCTGCAGACCGGCGCGATCGCGGCCTGGGGCAAGGACCTGCTCGACCACCCGTTCGACCTGCTCTACCAGCTCGGCTTCCGGGTCACCGTCAACACCGACAACCGCCTGATGAGCAATACCACCCTCTCGAAGGAGATGGCGCTGCTCAGCGACGCCTTCGGCTACGACATCGACGACCTCGAGGTGTTCCAGCTCAACGCGGCCGCGGCGGCGTTCCTCCCGCTCGAAGAACGCGAGGAACTGGCGGATGCCATCGTCGCCGGATTCGAGAACGAGTAGGCGTCGGCCGCTCCGGTCGAGCCCGCGCGAACCGTGACACGATGACGCTCCTGCCCCTTCCCCTCGACGCGATCGAGATCGGCGTGCATGCCGATACCTGGCGTGCCGCAGTGACCGCGGCGGGAGACGCGCTGCAGCGCTCCGGCGCCACCGAGGCCGGCTACACCGAACGGATGATCCGCGTCATCGACGAATTCGGTGCCTACGTCGTGATCGCCCCCGGGCTGGCCCTGGCCCACGCCCGGCCGGGGCCCGATGTGATCACCGAAGGCCTGAGCATCGTCACCCTGGCCGAACCTGTCGCGTTCGGGCATCCGCACAACGACCCGGTCGGCGTCATCGTCGGCCTGGCCGTCCGGAACGGCGACGAGCACCTGCATGTCGTCGCCCAACTCGCCAATGTGTTCAACGATCCGCAGGTGATCCCCGCGATCGCGGCGGCGACGGATGCCGAGGCCATCCGTTCCCTGCTCGGAATGACCGACCCCGCGAAGGAACCGGAATGAAAATCGTCGTCATGTGCGGTGTCGGAATCGGGACGTCCGCCATTCTCAAGGTCAACGCCGAGCGCGCGCTGGAACGGCTCGACATCGACGCCGACGTGACGGCCACCGACGTCGCCGGCGTGCAGGCGGCCGGCTCGGACGCGCAGGTCATCCTCACCTCGCCGGAGCTCGTGCACGCGATCGGCAAGACCAACGCCGACGTCATCGTGATCGACAACTACTTCGACCTGGACGAGCTCACCGCGAAGCTGGAAGCGGCCCTGGGCTAGTTCAGGCGACGCCCGGAGCCGCCGGGCCGAGGGCCCGCCTGGGCCGATTGAGCCGCGGGAACACAACGGCTGCGAGCACAACGGCGAGCACCGGAGACGCGAAGGCTGCGAGGAGCAGAGCCGCGCCGGTGAGCACGGTCAGGCCGAGGCCGATCAGGGCCGCGGTGGAGGCCCGGCCCGGTCCGACCAGCGGCAGCCGGGCGAACACGCCCACCGCGATCGCCAGCCCGTAGAGGAGCAGGCCGAGGGCGGCGAGAATCCAGCCCACGGATGACCCCGTGCCGGCGGTCAGCACGTTGTCGGCGGAGAACGCCGCCGCGGCCAGGAGCGCGCCGGCCAGCAGCGCGGCCGGAGCCCAGGCGACCCACCGCGGCGCGTGCCTCGTCCGGCGCCGGTGCGCCA
>NZ_SOHC01000011.1:0-11301 GCF_004403955.1 Cryobacterium sp. TMT1-2-1 | reverse complement strand
GGTCCGTGACGCGCACGGCGGCCCCCGCCCGGACGGGCAGGGACGCTGCGGCCGCCCGGGCCCCGCAGGCCGGCACCCGCAGCATCGAAATCAGCGTTCCGGTCACCCGGGGCGACGGTGCGGCCGAGGACCCGTCGGCCGGCCGCTCCGAGGTCCGCGGCGCCGGAGTCCCGGAGTCGGCGAACATGCTGACCTCCGACCGCCTGCTGGCGGTCAATCGCCAGACCAGGCGCCCGCCGCGCGGCGGCTTCAACCGGCTGGTCTACGACGCCACGCTGCACCTGGTGAACCTCGGCGACTCGGCCCGCGTGATCGCGCACGACGAAATGACCGAACGCATCCGCAAGGAGTTCGAGGGCGGCACGCGCTTCGTGCCGATCCTCACCCGCAAGGGCGGCGTCGGCAAGACCACAGTGACCACGCTGCTCGGGATGGCGCTGGCCGACGCGCGCGAAGACCGCATCATGGCCGTAGACGCGAACCCCGACCGCGGAACGCTCTCTGAGCGGGTCAGCAAACAGACCAGGTCGACGGTGCGCGACGTCGTGACCAGGGCCGCGTCGATCGGCAACTTCACGGATTTCTCCGCCCTCGTCTCCCGGGACGAGACCAGGCTCGACATCCTGGCGTCCGACACCGATCCGCTCCTCTCCGAGGCATTCGACGAAGACGACTACAACGTCGTCGCAGACCTCGCCGCCCGCTATTACTCGATGGTGCTCACCGACTGTGGCACCGGAATCGTGCATTCGGTCATGCGCGCCACCCTGCAGCGAGCGGACTCGGTCGTGATCGTCTCCGGCGGAAGCGTCGACGAGGCGCGGCTGGCCTCTGAGACCCTCACCTGGCTCGAAGCGAACGGCTACGGCGGACTCGTGCGGAACGCGATCGTCGCCCTGAACACCGCGACCCAGGGAACCAACCTGGTCAAACTGGAAGAGATCGAGTCGCACTTCCGGTCACGAGTGCGGGAAATCGTGCGTATCCCGTACGACCCGCAGCTGGCGGCCGGCAGCGTCGTTTCCTTCAAGGACCTGCGGCCGATCACGCAGCTGGCGGCGCGAACCCTCGCGGCGCTGGTCGTCGAGGGCCTGCCGGCCGACCGCAGCCGGTAACCCTGCCTCCGACCGAGACCTCGCCCCGATCATTGGAAGTTCCCTGTGCCTGAGCGCCAGATTCGTCTCCTGGGAGACCCGGTCCTCAAGACCGCCTCCGACCCGATAGTCATCGTCGACGACCGGGTCCGCGCCCTCGTCACCGACCTGCTCGACAGTGTCCGGCTGCCGGGTCGAGCCGGGGTGGCGGCCTCGCAGATCGGGGTGAACCTGCGCGCGTTCAGCTACAACATTGACGGGGACATCGGCTATATTCTCAACCCGGCGATCGTCGAGCTGTCCGGCGAGCCGGAGCTGGTCGACGAAGGCTGCCTGTCCGTGCCCGGCCTCTGGTACCCGACGAAGCGGTATCCGTTCGCCCGCGTCGTCGGCACGGACCTCGAGGGTGACACGGTCGAGCTGTCGGGCATGGGAGTCATGGCGCAGGCGCTGCAGCACGAGACCGATCACCTCGACGGCCTGCTCTACCTCGACCGCCTGGACAAGGAGAACCGTCGCGCAGCGATGAAGGAAGTCCGCGCGTCCACCTGGTTCTAATCCGACAGGCCCGACCCCTTCTGAGGTCGAGCCTGTCGGGAACCGGGCCTGTCGGGACCCCGCTGATCAGTCCCTGATCGAGAAGCCCTCGGTGACCGGGGCGCCCTCGTAGAGGCCCTCGATCGTGTCTGCGAAGTCCTTGAGGATGAGGTCGCGCTTGATGCTGAGCTTAGGCGTGAGGTAGCCGTTGGCCTCGAGGAGTTCCGTAGGCAGCACGACGAACTTCCGGATCGATTCGGCCCGCGACACGTGCTCGTTGGCGTGATCGACGGCGCGCTGCACTTCGGCGAGCACCGCCTTGTTCACCGAGGCCTCGGCCAGGGACATCCCGGCGTCTTCCTTGTTGTTGTTGAGCCACACCGGGAGCATGTCCGGGTCGAGGGTGATCAGGGCGGCGATGAAGGGCTTGCGGTCGCCGACCACGACGACCTGCCCGATCAGCGAGTTCGCCCGGATCGGGTCTTCGAGGGCCGCCGGGGCGACGTTCTTGCCGCCGGCCGTGACGATGAGTTCCTTCTTCCGCCCGGTGATGGTGAGGAAGCCCTCCTCGTCGAAGGACCCGATGTCGCCGGTCTTGAGCCAGCCGTCCTCGAACGTCGCGCGTGTGGCGTCCGGGTTCTTCCAGTACTCCTTGAAGACGTTGACGCCCTTGACCTGGATTTCGCCGTCGTCCAGGGCTCGCACGGAGACGCCGGGCAGGGCCGGGCCCACGGTACCGATCTTGGACTTGGTGGCCAGGTTGACGGTGGCCGGAGCGGTCGTCTCGGTGAGGCCATAGCCCTCGAGGATGACGATGCCCAGGCTGTGGAAGAAGTGGCCGAGGTGCGCGCCGAGCGGCGCCGATCCGGACACCGCGTACTTGACGTTGCCGCCCATGACGGCGCGGAGCTTGCTGTAGACGAGCCGGTCGAAGAGGGCGAACTTGATCTTCATCATCAGGGGGATCGCCTGGCCGGACTGGAGGGCCTGCGAGTGTGCGACGGCCACTTCGGCGGCCGCGCGGAAGATCTTGCCCTTTCCGCCGGCCTCGGCCTTCTGCTCGGCCGAGTTGTAGACCTTCTCGAACACGCGAGGCACGGCGAGCAGGAAGGTGGGCTTGAAGCTGCCGAGCGCCGGGAGGAGCTGTTTGGTGTCGGGCTGGTGGCCGACGCGCACGCCCGCGTGAACGCAGAGCACCGAGATGAATCGCGCGAACACGTGTGCGGTGGTGATGAAGAGGAGGGTGGATGCACCCTTTTCGTCGGTGAGGACTTCCTTGAGCGCGACCGCGGAGTTGCGGCAGGTCTCGACGAAGTTGGAGTGCGTCAGCACGCAGCCCTTGGGCCGGCCGGTGGACCCAGAGGTGTAAATCAGGGTGGCGATGTCGCTTCCGACGGCGAGGCCGCGTCGGCGTTCGATCTCAGCGTCCGGGACAGCCGTTCCGCTCGCGGCGAGCTTGTCGAGGTCGCCGAGGCCGATCTGCCAGACGGTTGTGATGGTCGGCAGTTCCGGGTGGATCTCGTCGAAGCGCGCGAAGTGGTCCGCGGTTTCGAGGATGAGTGCCTTGGCGTCCGAGTCGCCGAGGATCCACTGGATCTGGGTGGGAGAGCTGGTTTCATAGACCGGGACGAGCACGGCCCCGGCGAACCAGGCGGCGAAGTCGACGAGCGTCCACTCGTACCGGGTCTTGCACATCAGGCCGATCTTGTCACCGGGCTCGATGCCCGCCGCGACGAAACCCTTGGCGAGGGCGACGACCTGGGCGTGGAATTCGATGGTGCTGACCGGAAGCCATTCGCCGTTCACGGGCAGCGAGAACAGAACCATGTTCGGCGTCGCCTTCAGGCGATCGACGAGCAGGTCCGTCACATTGGCTGCCGGATCGGCAGGAACAATGGCGGGAACGTCAAACTGTCTCACGGCGACTCCTTTGGGCCGGATGGGCGGGTGTTTCGCCCGGCGGGATGCTGATTTACTACACTCTATGGGGTACTGCCGCGTCTGCTCCGGATGCGGCGGTGCTCGTTTCCGTAACGCTCGCCGACGAAAGGTGCCCTCGTGCATGCCATTGGGATCGACATTGGCGGCACCAAGATCGCCGGCGCACTCGTCGACGAGGCGGGCACCATCATCCGCTCCGACCGGAGGCCGACGTCCGCCGGCGATCCGGCCGAAATCGAAGATGCCGTCGTGGCGATGATCAGGAACCTCGCCGAGGGTGAGGATGTCATCGCCGCCGGGGTCGCCGCTGCCGGGTTCATCGACGCGAGCCAGTCGACCGTCTACTACGCGCCGAACATCAACTGGCGCAACGAGCCCCTCCGCGAGAAGCTCGAAGCCCGGCTTGACCTGCCGATCATCATCGAGAACGATGCCAACGCGGCCGGCTGGGCCGAGTTCTGTTTCGGCGCCGGCCGCAATTACAGCGACATGGTCACCCTCACCATCGGCACGGGTGTCGGCGGCGCCATCGTCTCCCGCAACCAGTTGTTCCGCGGTGGCTTCGGCGTGGGCGCCGAGCTCGGTCACCTTCGACTCATCCCCGGCGGCCTGCCCTGCGGTTGTGGGGCCCACGGCTGCATCGAGCAATATGGTTCCGGCCGGGCCCTGCTGCGCATCGCCAATGAATTCGCGGATGCCGGGGGAATCGGCCTGGGCCTCGCCGCGGCCAGGGCGCGCGCGGGAACACTCACCGGCGTCGACGTGAGCGCGCTGATCCAGGCCGGCGACGGCGGGGCGCTGGCCGCGCTGCGACAGGTCGGCAGCGCGCTCGGCCAGGCCTGCGCGAGCCTGGCCGCGGTGCTGGACCCGCAGGTGTTCGTCTTCGGCGGGGGAGTGGCCGTCGCGGGCGAGCTTCTGCTCGAACCGATCCGCGCGGCCTTCCTCGAACACCTGCCCGCTCGGGGCTACCACCCCGAGGCGGAGTTCACCACCGCCCAGCTGGTCAACGACGCGGGTGTGGTCGGCGCAGCCGACCTCGCGCGCAAGCACGTCATCGAGCAGTAGGCTTTCCAGCTCAGGGAGGAAACGAACAATGTTCTATTGGATCATGAAGAACATTGTGGTCGGTCCGATCCTTCTCGGCCTGTTCCGGCCGTGGATCGTCGGACTCGACAAGATCCCGAAGGAGGGCGGCGTCATCCTCGCCAGCAATCACCTCTCCTTCATCGACTCGGTCTTCCTGCCCCTCATCGTGCCGAGGAGGGTCGTGTTCCTGGCCAAGAGCGAATACTTCACCGGCAAGGGGCTCAGGGGCTGGGCGACGCGCACGTTCTTCAAGGCAACCGGCCAGCTTCCGATCGACAGGTCGGGCGGCAAGGCCTCCGAGGACTCCCTGAACACCGGGCTCCGCGTGCTCCGCTCGGGCGGCGTGCTCGGCATCTATCCCGAGGGCACCCGCAGCCCCGACGCGAAAATGTACCGGGGCCGCACGGGCGTGGCCCGCATGGTCCTCGAGGCGGGCGTCCCGGTGATCCCCGTCGCCATGATCGACACCGAGAAGGCGATGCCCACCGGCACCCGGATCCCCAAGGTGCGGCGCATCGGCATCATCATTGGCGACCCGCTCGATTTCAGCCGCTTCGAGGGGATGGAGGGTGACCGGTTCGTGCTGCGATCGATCACCGACGAGCTCATGTACGAGCTGCGCACGCTCAGCGACCAGGAGTACGTGGACGTCTACGCGACCAGCGTCAAAGAAAAGCGAGCAAACCTTTCGCGGTAAGCTTCCATAATCGGTTTCAGCGCTGATCCGACCTCCCCTCCTGACCCACGGCCCGCGAATTCATGCGCGCCACCAAGAGAAACTGGAATCGTCCCGTGGTAGACCCCACCGAACCCGTCGTCGTCGCAGATAAATCAGTGATCGCGGGCCTGGACTATTGGCGCACGCTTCCGATCAAGCAGCAGCCGACCTGGCCCGACGCCGAGGCCGTGGCCGCGGCATCCGCCGAACTGGCAACCCAACCGCCGCTCGTCTTCGCCGGCGAGGTCGACATCCTGCGCGACCGGCTGGCCCAGGCCGCCCGCGGTCAGGCCTTCCTGTTGCAGGGCGGCGACTGCGCCGAGACCTTCAGCGGCGCCACCGCCGAGCAGATCCGCAACCGGGTCAAGACCGTGCTGCAGATGGCCGTCGTGCTCACCTACGGCGCCTCCATGCCCGTCGTGAAGATGGGGCGGATGGCCGGACAATTCGCCAAGCCCCGCTCGAGCGACTTCGAGACGCGCGGCGACGTGACGCTGCCGGCCTACCGCGGCGACATCGTCAACGGCTACGACTTCACCCCGGAGTCCCGCGAGGCCGACCCGGCGCGCCTGGTGAAGGGGTACCACACGGCCGCCTCGACCCTGAACCTCATTCGCGCGTTCACCCAGGGTGGATTCGCCGACCTCCGCCAGGTGCACAGCTGGAACCAGGGCTTCGCTGCGAACCCGGCCAACCAGCGTTACGAGAAGCTGGCCAAGGAAATCGACCGCGCGATCAAGTTCATGACCGCCTGCGGGGCCGACTTCGAGGCGCTCCGGCGCACGGAGTTCTACACCAGCCACGAGGGCCTGCTGATGGACTACGAGCGGCCGATGACGCGCATCGACTCGCGAACCGGAACCCCGTACAACACCTCGGCTCACTTCGTCTGGATCGGGGAGCGCACCCGCGATCTCGACAGCGCCCACGTCGACTTCCTGTCCCGCGTGCGCAACCCGATCGGTGTCAAGCTCGGCCCGACGACCTCGATCGACGACATGATGCGCCTCATCGACATCCTCGACCCCAATCGCGAGCCCGGCCGCCTGACCTTCATCACCCGCATGGGTGCCGGGAAGATTCGGGATGCCCTGCCGCCGCTGCTCGAGGCGGTCAAGGCGAGCGACGCGAATCCGCTCTGGGTCACCGACCCCATGCACGGCAACGGCGTGACCACGCCGACCGGCTACAAGACGCGGCGTTTCGACGACGTCGTCGACGAGGTCAAGGGCTTCTTCGAGGCTCACCGCGCGGTGGGAACGCACCCGGGTGGCATCCACGTGGAGCTGACCGGCGACGACGTCACCGAGTGCATGGGTGGGTCGGAGCATATCGACGAGGCCGCCCTGGCCACCCGCTACGAGTCGCTCTGCGACCCGCGCCTGAACCACATGCAGTCCCTGGAACTCGCGTTCCTCGTGGCCGAGGAGCTCGCCGTCCGCTAGCACCCCGTCTCGGTGCCGAGAGTCGCCGTTCCTGCCCAGAGTCGCCGTTAGAGCGGCGATTCTCGGCAGGAACGGCGACTCTCGCTGCGTGCGGGGGTGCGTGCGGGGGTGCGTGCGGGGCTGCGGCGGGGGTGCGTGCGGGGTGCGGTTCCTGCGCTTGTCCTCCACAGGTCCTGGCGGCGGGGAGTCATGCACAAGGGCCGGTCAGGGGCGCTTTCGGGCCGGAAGAATGTCGGTGGTTCGCCGTACCGTTGGCGTATGGAAACCATCACAGTACCACCCGGCCGGGCACTCCCGGCCGGCCCGAACCCGGGCGCTGGACCGGGAACGAACCCGGGCGCTGACCCGGGTGTCGCCACCGACCAGGGTCAGCCGCTGACAGCGGCTGCGGTCCACCTGGAGGAACTCGGCGCGCTCATCGATGAGGTCACCGCCATCGACCGGGCGATGGCGGTGCAGGCCGCGGCCCGGGTGGTCGCGATCGACGCGGCCCGGGTCTGCAGCGAGCGGGAGCTCGACGGGAGTGCGTTCAGTCCGGCGTTGACCCGCCGGTCGCTGGTGGCCGAGCTGGCCTGCGCGTTGCGGATCCCGGAGTCGACGGCCTCGGGCCTGCTGGAGAGCAGCCGGGCCCTGGTCCAGGACCTGCCCGACACCCTGGCGGCCCTGGCCGCGGGGCGGATCGGCTACCGGCAGGCGATCATCCTGGTCAACGAAACCACCGGCCTGCCCGCCGAGGCAGCTGCTCAGCTGGAGCAGGAGGCGTTGCCGTCGGCCGGCCGGTTGACGGCGTCGCAGTTCGAGAGGAAGACGAGGAAGCTGCGGGAGCGGATCGATCCGGAGTCGATCACGGCCCGGCATGTGCGGAGCGTTGCCGACCGGTCGGTGCGGTTCGACCCGGCCCGCGACGGGATGGGCTGGCTGAGCGCCTACCTGCCGGCGTCGGACGCTCTCGGCGTTTACGGCCAGGTGACGGACCGGGCGATCGCCCTGCAGGGGCCGGACGAGCCGCGCACGCTCACCCAGCTGCGGGCGGACGTGTTCCGCGACCTGCTCCTGCAGGCCGGCTGCGCGGGGACTGGTTGCACGCAGTCCGGTTGCACGGAGGCCGGCTGCACGGAGGCCGGCGGCACGGTAGCGGCCGGGGCGGCCGGCATGAACGGCGCGATGAGTGGGCTCCGGCCGAACCTGATCGTGACCGTCCCGATGCTCACCCTCCTCGGTGTCACCGAGGAGCCGGGCAGCCTCGACGGGTACGGGCCGATCGATCCGGACACGGCCAGGGCGTTGGCGGCGAAGTGTCCGAGCGCGGTGCGGATCCTGACCCACCCGGAGACCGGCGCGGTGCTCTCGGTGGGCCGGGACCGGTACACGATCCCAGCGTCGCTCCGCACGATGCTCCAGGTGCGGGACGGCACCTGCCGGCACCCCGGGTGCAGCCGGGCGGCCAGCCGCTCGGACATCGACCACGGCCTCGACTGGGCATTCGGCGGACGAACCGACCACAACAACCTCGCCCACCTCTGCCCCGCCAGCCACGCCCTCAAACACGAGGCCGGCTGGAAAGTCAGCCAGGCCCAGGACGGAACCGGCACCCTCACCTGGACCACCCCGACCGGCCACACCTACGTGACCGAATCGGAGACCATCATCGGCACCGCCATCAGCGCCGAACTCCGGCAGAAGGCCACGCGAGCCGACGAAGGAGCGAGCCGCGAAGGGTGAGTCGGCAGGATCGAGTGGGATGGAGCGGGCCCGAACTCGGCAAGCAGGCCTAGCGCGCCGGAGCTCGTGGGCAGGACAGGGCCGGACAGAGCGGGACGCAGCTACGGGACGCAGCTAGCCCGCAAGGGGATTCGTCGCTGTGAGGAAGATCGTGCTGCCCTTGGGTGCGCTGGTTCCGACACCCGGCTTCACTGACTCGACCTTGACGAACGGAGCGATTGCATCCGCGGTGGGATTGTAGTCGAGCTTGAAGCCGAGGTCGGTGAGGATCTTCTTGCCCTCGCTCCACGGCTTGCCGATGACGTTCGGGACCTCGACCGGCTCCGGGCCCCGGGAGGTGGTGAGCACGAGCACGTCGCCCGCACGGACCGGACCGCTCTTGGCTGCGGAAATCTTGATCACGGCGTCCTTGGCGATCGTGTCGCTGTATCGCTGCTCTCCGGTCTCCGCGCCCAGCCCCTTGGCCTTGAGGATGGCGGTGGCATCGGGAACGGACTTGCCTGTGACATCGGGGATGGGGCCCAGGGAGACAACGAGGTTCACCGCGAGACCCTCGAAGTACGGGCCGCCCTTGGAGACGTCGCCTCCGTCGCTCTCGCGGCTGGCCGCGACGACCGTGCCCTGCTCGAGTGAGCTGTTGAAGACCTCGTCCGTGCTGCCCACCAGCGCCGCGAGGTCGGTGATCGCGGTCTCCGCCTCGTCCTGGCTCAGGCCGGCCAGGGCTGGGAGTGTGATCGGCTGGCGGCCCTTCGAGATGAGGACCGTCACGGCGCTGCCCTTGGCCAGACGTGCGCCGGCGCCGGGATTGGTGCTCGAGACGAGTCCCGCGGCAATCTCATTGTTGTACTCCTCGCCCGGCTTCGCGGTGAAGCCCAGCTCGGTCAACGCCGACGCCGCCTTCTCCGGCGTCAGCGACGTGAGTTTCGGGACGGCGATCTGTGAGCCGGGACCGGAGCCGAAGTACCAGCCGGTTCCCCCGGCCAGGGCCGCGAGCAAAACGACGAGCGTGAACAGCCAGAAGCCTCGGCGCTTGCGCTTGTCGGCCTTCGTGGCCAGCATCGCGCTGCTGCTCGGCAAGGCGGTCGCCGCAGCGGCGAGGGGCTGCGGTCCCAGGATCTGCGTGTCCGCTGTGGCCGAGGCGTCGCCGAAGCCACCCGGGAACATCATGGTGGGCGCCATGCCGGTGCCCGCGGACGCGGGGCGGACCAGCTTTTCCACCTCGAGCAGCTGGTCGAGCATGACGCGCGCGTCCCTCGGCCGCTGCTCAGGGTCGCGGGCCGTCGCCCAGAGCACGAGTTCGTCGAGTTCGCGGGGGACCGAGGGCACCTTGGCACTCGGCATGGGCACGGTGTCGTTCGCGTGCTGGTACGCGATCTGCATCGGGGCTTCGCCCACGTACGGCTGCTCGCCCGTGAGCATCTCGTAGGTCATGATGCCCAGCGCGTAGATGTCGCTGCGGGCGTCGGCGATTCCGCGGGTGACGAGTTCGGGGGAGAGGTAGGCGATGGTGCCGAGCAGGGCCTGCCCGGTCGCGGTGTTGTTGTTCGCGGCGCGGGCGAGTCCGAAGTCGCCGATCTTGATCCGGCCGTCGTCGGCGAGGAGTACGTTCTCCGGCTTGAGGTCGCGGTGCACGATCCCGGCCTTGTGCGCCGCGGCCAGGCCGCCGAGCACGGCCTCCAGGATGTCCATGGTCTGCTCCGGCGTGAGCCGCCCGTAATCCTTGATCAGGTCGCGCAGGGTAATGCCGGGGAGGTACTCCATGACCAGGTAGGCCATGTCGGCATCCTGTCCCTGGTCGTAGACGTTGACTACGTTGGGGTGCGCGAGGCGCGCGGCGGAACGCGCCTCCTGCACGAAGCGTGCCTTGAAGCTGTTGTCGTCGGCGAGGTGGCCGTGCATGATCTTGATGGCCACACGCCGTTCGAGGCGGAGGTCCGTCGCGAGGTATACCGTCGCCATGCCGCCGCGCGCGATCCGCGAGCGCACCTGATAGCGGCCATCGATCAGACGGCCGATCATCGGATCGGTTGGGCTATCACTCACCCGTCGAGTCTAGGGAACGCGGCCGCCAGAACCCCGATAAAACACCGTGAGCCGGGTGTTTGGGGGGCACGTCAGACCCTGGCGACAGGTCAGTCGAGCTCGGCGACCCAGAGGCGCGCGGAGACTTCCCACTTGGCGTAGTGGTTCGGGTAGGCCGAGACCTGCACGGCCTGGGCGGCCTGGGTGACCGTCAAGGACTCCCACCCGGAAATATCGAGCAGCCCGCGGGTCACGCCGCGGTTGGGGTTGTCGGTACCGCCGAAGAAGGCGCGGCTGGCGCGCACCGGATCGAGCACCTGCGCGGCCGTTCCCCAGCCGGCGCTGGGCCGCTGCTGGAAGAGCCCGAGCGAGTCGCGGTCGCCGTGCTGCACGTTGCGCAGCCCCGACTCCTGGGCGGCGGCGGCCAGCGCGATCACGAGGCCGCGGTCGCTGACGCCGGTCCTGCGGCCGACCGCGACGATGATCTCGGCGTTCACGCGCATCTCGGCCGTCAACCGGGTGATGGTGGGGATCTTCAGGACCTGCCCGGGGTAGATGATGCTGGACCAGCCAAGGCCGTTGGCGTCGAGGATTGCCTGCACCGGCACCCGGGCGGTGGCGGCGACGGTGCTGATCGTGTCGCCGCGGGCGATCGTGTAGCTGGACGGCGCAGGACCGGGGGCCGCCGCCGCCGGCCGGGCGGCGGCGGTCGGCACGGGCGCCGGGGCCGGAGTCG
>NZ_SOHC01000052.1:0-18309 GCF_004403955.1 Cryobacterium sp. TMT1-2-1 | reverse complement strand
CGCCGCGCGCGGCGCCGGGCGGCCCTCCGTGCGGCCGTCCGTGCGGCGCCACCGCGGCCAGCTGCCGATCGCCCGCTGCTGCGGGAGGCTCCATCCGTACCGCGCCGAGAGCACCCGGATGACGGTGGTCGCGACAACGCAGACGATCCCGGCGATCGTGATCGGCACATCCAGCAGGAAGAGCATGACGAGCAGGCCGCTGCCGACTCCCGCGGCAACCGCGTAGTGCGAGCCGACGTGCATGACCGCGATGGGCACGTTGAGCATCATGTCCCGCACGGCCGAACCGCCGACGGCCGAGACCACGCCGACGAAGAGGGAGGGGACCTCGGGGAGACCGGCGGCGAGCGCCTTCGAGGTGCCGATGGCGCCGAACAGCCCAATCGTCACAGCGTCGAGCCCGATGATCAGTGGGCCCAGACGGTTGAAGTGGCTCTGCAGCAGCATGCCGAGGAGCGCAGCGCCGGTCGCCACCGGGAGGTACCAATTGCTCAGCAGCGCGGCCGGAACGCCGCCGAGGAAGATGTCGCGCAGGAGTCCGCCGCCCAGGCCGACCACGACGCCGATCAGGGCTACGCCGAGCAGGTCGAACCGGGCGTCCTTGAAACGGCCGGCGAACATGGCGCCCTGGATCGCCCCGATCCCGACGGCGGCAAGGTCGAGCCAGAGGGGAATCGTGAAAAGGGTGGAGGGCACTAACAACTAGTACCACGCAACGAGCCCGCCGACCGCGCCCTTCACCCGCTCCCCGGCCGATAGTGGGAGAATTGCCCCGTGCCTGTCTACCGTGATGAAGCCGTCGTGCTGCGCACCCACAAACTGGGTGAAGCCGACCGCATCGTCACCCTGCTCACCCGGCAGCACGGCAAGGTCAGGGCCGTCGCCAAGGGGGTCCGGCGCACAGCGTCGAAATTCGGCGCCCGGCTCGAACCATTCATGGTCGCCGACGTGCAGCTGTATGAGGGCCGCAGCCTCGACATCATCACCCAGGCGGAGTCGCTCGGTTCCTACGGTGCCCTGATCACGGCGGACTACCCCAGCTACACCGCGGCCAGCGTGATGGTCGAAACCGCCGACAAACTCACCGAGTCCGAAGGCTCCCTGCAGCAGTACCTGCTGCTCGTCGGCGCGCTCCGCTCGCTGTCGCGTCGCGAGCACGGCGCCGGCCTCACCCTCGACTCGTACCTGCTCCGAGCCCTGTCGATGGCCGGTTGGGCGCCGAGCTTCCAGGACTGCGCGCGGTGCGGCACGGTCGGCGACCATTCCGCCGTCGTCGTGCAACTGGGCGGCATCGTCTGCGATGACTGCGCTCCGCCCGGGTCGCCGCGCCTCGATGTCGAGGCGGTCGCCCTCCTGAGCGCCCTGCTCACCGGAGACTGGGAGCACGCGAAGGCCACACCCGAGCGCACCCAGGCCCAGGCCACCGGCGTCGTCGCCGCGTACACGCAGTTCCACCTGGAACGCGGCCTCCGATCACTGGAGCATGTCAGCAAATGACCCTGAACCCGTTCAGCCGCGGCCCCAAACCGTTCACCCACAAAGACGCCGTCCCCTTCAAACCGCTCGACTGGACGGGCCTGTACCCTTCGTCGCTGCCGTCCGGGGCCGTTCCCGGGCACGTCGCCGTCGTCATGGACGGCAACGGCCGCTGGGCCAACGCCCGCGGCCTGCCCCGCGTCGAGGGGCACAAGGCGGGGGAGGCGGCGCTGCTCGACGTCGTCGCCGGGGCCATCCAGATCGGCGTGAAGCAGCTCAGCGTCTACGCGTTCTCCACCGAGAACTGGAAGCGCTCGCCCGACGAGGTCCGCTTCCTGATGGGCTTCAACCGGGACGTGCTGCACCGCCGCCGGGATCAGCTGAACGAGTGGGGGGTGCGCGTGCGGTGGGCCGGCCGGAAGCCCCGGCTCTGGGCATCCGTCATCAACGAACTGCAGTATGCCGAGAGGCTCACCGCCGGCAACGACGTGCTCACGCTCACCATGTGCGTGAACTACGGCGGCCGCACCGAGATCACGGATGCCGTGCGCGCCCTCGCCGAGGACGTCGCCGCGGGCAGGCTGAAGCCGTCCGGCATCACCGAGAAGGCCATCCAGCGGCACCTGTACACCGCGGACCTGCCCGACGTGGACCTGTTCGTGCGGAGCTCCGGCGAGCAGCGCACCAGCAACTTCCTGCTCTGGCAGAGCGCGTACGCCGAAATGGTCTTCCTCGACACGCTCTGGCCGGACTTCACCCGCGCCGACCTCTGGCAGGCCATCGAGCTGTACGCCTCACGGAACCGCCGCTACGGCGGCGCCGTCGACACGCCCGCCACCTGAGCGGGAATATTCCGACGACCGGGCACGGTTGCGCCAGAGTGAGCGAAACCATCAAAGTAGACATCTGGTCCGACGTGCAGTGCCCCTGGTGCTACATCGGGAAGCGCAAGTTCGAGGCCGGGGCCGCCCTCTTCGGCGCTGACATCGAAGGCGGGGAGATCGAGGTCGAATATCACAGCTTCGAGCTCGCACCGGATACCCCGGTCGACTTCGAGGGCAGCCCGGTCGAATACCTGAGCCAGCGCAAGGGACTGCCGCTCGCGCAGGTCGAAGAGATGCTCGAACGCGTCACCGGGATCGCCGAAAGCGTCGGTCTCCACTACGACTATGACGCCGTGCACCAGACCAACACGGTCATTTCCCACGAGCTGCTGCACTACGCCAAATCCCGCGGGCGCCAGCTCGACATGAAGGAAGCCCTGCTCAAGTCGTACTTCGTCGACGGCGGCCACGTCGGGCGGATCGCGGATCTGGCCGACCTCGCCGAGGGCATCGGCCTGGACCGGGCAGACGTCGTGCGGGCGCTCACCGACCATGAATTCCTGGGCGACGTCAAGGCGGATGTCGCCCAGGCCACCGCCTACGGCATCCAGGGCGTCCCCTTCTTTGTGATCGACGGACGATACGGCATCTCCGGAGCGCAGGATCCTGATACCTTTGCCCAAGCCCTCCGCCAGGCGCGGACCGATAAATCCGAGGAGAACAGCGCATGACTGACGCAACCACCACCCAGGAAGTCCCCACCGACGCCACCGACGCCACCGACGCCACCGTCCCCGAGATCGAGCTGCTCGGTCAGTCCGGCGGCGGCTGCTGCGGCGGCTCCGCCTGCGGTTCCTAGCCCCGCCACCCACCGCGAAACCGCAGTTGTGCGCGTTATGGCGCGTTCATATCGAGCACAACTGCGGTTTCGCGGTGGTATTTAAAGTCTGGGAGAATTGATGACGATGATTCCTTCAGCAGCGACTACGCCGGCAGGCACAGCGACTACGCCGGCGCTACGCATCGGCCCCCTTGAACTCGACGTCCCCGTCATCCTGGCGCCCATGGCCGGCATCACCAATACCGCGTTCCGCAGGCTGTGCCGCGAATTCGGCGCCGGGCTTTATGTCAGCGAGATGATCACCTCCCGCGCCCTGGTCGAACGCACGCCGGGCTCGATGCGACTGATCAATCACCACGAGAGCGAATCGACGCGCTCCATCCAGCTCTACGGGGTCGACCCGAAAACGGTCGCCGAGGCCGTCACCATGCTCGTCGCCGAAGACCGGGCAGACCACATCGACCTGAACTTCGGATGCCCGGTCCCCAAGGTCACCCGCAAGGGCGGGGGAGCGGCGCTGCCGTGGAAACTCGGCCTGTTCCGTCAGATCGTCGAGGCAGCGGTGAAGGCGGCGGGTCCGATTCCGCTCACCATCAAGATGCGCAAGGGCATCGACTCCGACCACCTCACCTACCTGGAGGCCGGCAAGGCGGCCGAGGGCGCCGGCGTCGCGGCGATTGCCCTGCACGCCCGCACCGCAGCCGAGTTCTATTCCGGCCAGGCCGACTGGTCGGCCATCGAAAAGCTCAAGAATGCGATCTCCGGCCCGCCCGTGTTGGGCAACGGCGACATCTGGTCTGCCGAGGACGCCCTGCGGATGGTCGGGGAGACCGGCTGCGACGGCGTCGTCGTCGGCCGGGGCTGCCTGGGGCGCCCGTGGCTGTTCGGCGACCTGGCCGCCGCCTTCCGCGGTGACCTGGAGACGGCGAAAATTCAGCCCGACCTCGGCCAGGTCGCGGCGACCTTCTATCGGCACGCGGAACTGCTCACCGAGTTCTTCGACAGCGAAGAGCGCGCCTGCCGCGATGTGCGCAAGCACGTGGCATGGTACTTCAAGGGCTACCCCGTGGGCGGAGACCTCCGGGCCAGCCTGGCCACGGTGGGCACGCTGGCCCAGCTCGAAGAGCTGCTGGCAACCCTCGACGGCACCCTGCCCTACCCGGGTGAAGGCGCCGAGGGGCCTCGCGGTCGGGCCGGGACGCCGAAGAGAACGGCGCTGCCGGAGCACTGGCTGGATTCCCAGGAGCTGGCCGGAGCGGAACGTGCCAATCTGACCGAGGGTGAAGGGGACACAAGCGGTGGCTAACGCTACGGGGTACGGCACGCACGACGAGGAGCGCTGGCTGCCGGAGGAACACAATTCGGGCCGCAGCGATTTCGCGCGCGACCGCGCCCGCCTCCTGCACTCCAGTGCCCTCCGTCGCCTGGCCGCGAAGACGCAGGTGCTCAGCCCGACGGCTGGCCTCGACTTCGCCCGCAACCGGCTGACCCACTCGCTCGAGGTCGCCCAGATCGGCCGCGAGCTCGCCCTGCGGCTCGGCCTCGACCCCGACATCGTCGACACGGCCTGCCTCGCGCACGACATCGGGCATCCGCCGTTCGGCCACAACGGCGAGAAGGCGCTCAACACCTGGTCGCTCGACGTGGGCGGGTTCGAGGGCAACGCCCAGACCCTGCGCCTGCTCACCCGCCTCGAACCCAAGGTCTTCGGCGACGACGGCCGCAGCTACGGGCTGAACCTCACCCGGGCCAGCCTCGACGCGAGTTGCAAATACCCGTGGCCGGAGGGCTCCTCGGTCAATGACCCGAGCGGCCGCGCGAAGTTCGGCTTCTACGCCGAGGACGTCGCCGCCTTCGAGTGGCTGCGCAGTGGGGCGCCGGACCGGCAGCTCTGCATCGAGGCCCAGGTCATGGACCTTTCTGACGACATCGCCTACTCCGTGCACGATTTCGAGGATGCCGTGGTGAACGGCTATGTGGATGTCGCCGCCCTGGGCAGCAGGGTCGACCACGACGAACTCGTCTCGTCGATGTACGAGTGGATCGGCGGCGAGCTCACCTACGACCAGCTGATCCGGGCCTTTGACCGCCTGGACTCCCTCGATGTCTGGCTCGACGGCTGGACCGCCGGCCGGCGCGATCAGGGGCGCCTGAAGAACCTCACCAGCCAGCTCATCGGCCGATTCTCCGGCGCGGCCGTGCGGGCAACGCGCGAGGCCTACCCGGGGGAGCGCCTCATCCGGTTCGGGGCGCACGTGGTCGTGCCGATCGAGATCCAGGCCGAAATCGCGGTGCTGAAGGGCATCGTGGCGGCCTTCGTGATGACCCGGAACACGCGCAAGCCGATCTACGTCCAGCAGCGGCAGGTGCTCACGCTCCTCGCCGACGCCCTGCTCGCCACCGGCGACGCTCAGCTCGACCCCGGCTTCCGCGAGGACTGGCAGGCCGCGCCGGATGACGACGCCCGCAAGCGGGTCGTCGTCGACCAGGTGGCCAGCCTCACCGACCAGTCCGCACTGGCCTGGTACGAACGTCTCGTGCAGGACTGACATGGGCGGGAGGAGCATTCAGCCATGGCAGGCCTGATCCGACAGAGCGACATCGAAGAGGTCAAGGCCCGCACGAACATCGTCGACATCATCGGCGACTACGTGAGCCTCAAGTCCGCCGGCGTCGGATCGATGAAGGGCCTGTGCCCCTTCCACGACGAACGCAGCCCCAGCTTCCACGTGCGCCCCCAGGTCGGTTTCTACCACTGCTTCGGCTGCGGCGAGAGCGGCGACGTCTACTCGTTCCTGCAGAAGATGGACCACGTCAGCTTCTCCGAGGCCGTCGAACGGCTGGCCGGCCGGGTCGGCCTGCAGCTTCACTACGAGGACGGCGGGGGAGCCCCCGACCACAGCAACCGCGCCCGCCTGCTGGCCGCCAACCAGGCCGCCGCCGACTTCTTCGTCGAACAGCTCGGCAGCACGGGCGCACAGATCGGCCGCACTTTCCTCGGCGAGCGCGGCTTCGACGCCACAGCCGCCGAACGATTCGGGGTCGGTTTCGCTCCCAAGAGCTGGGATGAGCTCACCAACCACCTGCGCGGCAGGGGATTCTCCACAGAGGAGCTCACCCTCTCCGGCCTCGTCTCCAGCCGCGAGGGGTCGAGCGGCGTCTACGACCGGTTCCGCGGCCGGCTGGTGTGGCCCATCCGGGACATCACCGGGCAGACCATCGGCTTCGGGGCGCGCAAGCTGCTCGAGGACGACAAAGGCCCCAAGTACCTGAACACCCCGGAGACGCCGGTCTACCACAAGGCCCAGGTGCTCTACGGCCTCGACCTGGCCAAGCGCGACATCTCCCGCAGCCACCAGGTCGTCGTGGTCGAGGGCTACACCGACGTGATGGCCTGCCACATGGCCGGGGTCACCACGGCCGTCGCCACCTGCGGCACCTCGTTCGGCGTCGACCACATCAAGGTGCTGCGCCGCGTGCTTGGCGATGACAGCCGCCTCGGCGAGGTCGTTTTCACCTTCGACCCGGATGCCGCCGGCCAGAAGGCCGCCGTCCGCGCGTTCAGCGAGGAGCAGCGCTTCGCCGCGCAGACCTTCGTCGCCGTCGGGCCGGACGGCCTCGACCCGTGCGACCTGCGCTTGCACCGCGGCGACGACGCGGTGCGCCGTCTTGTCGACTCGAAGAAGCCGATGTTCGAGTTCATGATCCGCCAGCTGCTCGGCCAGTACAACCTCGACACGGTCGAGGGGCGGGTCGCGGCCCTCCGCGCCGCCGCGCCGATCGTCGGCGACATCCGGGACCCGGCGCTGCGTCCCGGCTACACCCACGAGCTCTCCAGGATGCTCGGCATGGAGCTGGGCGAGGTGAAGAAGGCCGTCACGGCCGCCCAGTCCCGCGGCCGCGCCCCCGAGCCCGCCGCCGTGGCGAGTCGCCGGGAGGGCGCTGACAGCGCCCCGGCCGAGAAACCCTTCTCGCTCCTGGAGCTGCCGACCGACCCGGTCACACGCCTGGAGCGGGACGGCCTGATGGCGATCCTGCAGCATCCGGGCGTCGTCACCCCCGAGCTCCTGGCCCGCGCGGTGCACACGACGTTCGCCAACCCGTCACTCGCCGTCGTGCGGGACGGGATTCTCGCCAGCCTGCCGCACGTGGCGGCCCCGGACTGGCTGGACCTTGTCGTCGCCGAGGTGCCGGAGCAGCTCGCGAACCTGGTCAGGCAGCTGGCCATGGCGCCGCTGCCCGAACGCACCCAGCGCGACATCGATCGCTACGTGCGAGACATCACGATCGCCCTGGTCGACCGAGACCTGCTGCGACAGAAGGCGGAGCTGCTGGGCAGATTGCAACGCACGGATGCCGCCAACCGCGAGGTCTACTCCACCCTGCAGCGTGAACTCGTGCGCGTCGAAGCCGAACGGCGCAACCTCCGCGAGGAGTGAAGTCCGTCGCTGGGCGACTCGGTTAGGTTGCAGGTCTGTAAAGATGCCCCGTGTGGCGCCACTGAACCGCCCGTTCTGTGCTAATTCTATGCTTACAGCTATGCACGGCTGCCGTTATCGCGCGCGCCGGGCATAAGACACACCTAAGGAATCACCTACAGGAAGAGGTTTCGGATATGACATCCGCATCCACAAACCGCAAGCGCGCACTCGCTGCATCGGCTGCCTTCGCAGCCGCGGCACTCGTGCTTGCAGGCTGCTCCGCCGGCGGCTCAACCGGCGGCGACACCAAGGCCGGCGGACCGATCACCATCGGCACGACGGACAAGGTCACCACGCTTGACCCGGCCGGCTCGTACGACAACGGTTCGTTCTCCGTTCAGAACCAGGTCTTTCCCTTCCTGATGAACACCCCGTACGGCAGCCCGGACGTCGAACCCGACATCGCGACCAAGGCCGAGTTCACGGCGCCGACCGAGTACACGGTCACCCTGAAGCCTGGCCTCAAGTGGGCCAACGGCAACGACCTCACGTCCTCCGACGTGAAGTTCAGCTTCGATCGCCAGCTGAAGATCGCCGCCGACAACGGGCCTTCCTCGCTGCTCTACAACCTCGCCAGCACCGCGGCGCCGGACGACACCACCGTCGTCTTCACCCTCAAGGCCGCCAATGACCAGATCTTCCCGCAGATCCTGTCGAGCCCGGCCGGCCCGATCGTCGACGAGGAGTCCTTCTCCGCCGACGCGCTGACGCCCGACGACGACATCGTGGAGGCCAACGCCTTCGCAGGCCAGTACGTCATCACGAGCTACGACTTCAACAACCTCATCGGCTACAAGGCGAACAAGGACTACGAGGGCCTCCTCGGAGCCGCGGAGACCGACGTCGTCCGTGTCAAGTACTACACCGAGGCCTCGAACCTGAAGCTCGACGTGCAGGAGGGCAACATCGACGTTGCATTCCGCAGCCTGTCGGCCACCGACATCGAGGACCTGCGCGGAAACGACAAGGTCAAGGTCGTTGACGGACCGGGTGGCGAAATCCGTTACATCACGTTCAACTTCGACACGCAGCCGTTCGGTGCGAAGACCGCCGACGCCGACCCGGCCAAGGCACTGGCCGTGCGCCAGGCTGTCGCCAACCTCGTCGACCGTGAAGAAATCGCCGACCAGGTGTACAAGGGCACCTACACCCCGCTGTTCTCCTTCGTTCCCGAGGGCCTGACCGGCGCCACGGAGTCCCTCAAGGGCCTCTACGGCGACGGCGAGGGCGCACCGGACGCCGACAAGGCGAAGGCTGTTCTCGAGGATGCCGGCGTGACCACCCCGGTCGACCTCAACCTCCAGTACAACCCGGACCACTACGGCCCCGGCTCCGCCGACGAGTACGCACTCGTCAAGGACCAGCTTGAGGCTTCCGGACTGTTCTCGGTCAAGCTCCAGTCGACCGAGTGGGTTCAGTACGCGAAGGACCGCACCACGGACGCCTACCCGGCGTACCAGCTCGGCTGGTTCCCGGACTACTCCGACGCCGACAACTACCTGACCCCGTTCTTCCTCGAGGGTGGCTTCCTGAAGAACCACTACAACAACCAGGAAGTCAACGACCTGATCCTGAAGCAGGGCGTCACGGCTGACCCGGAGGAGCGCGCCAAGCTGATCGAGGAGATCCAGGACAAGGTCGCGGCCGACCTGTCGACCGTGCCCCTTCTCCAGGGCGCGCAGGTTGCCGTCACCGGAAAAGACGTCGCGGGCGTGGAAGACACGCTCGACGCGTCGTTCAAGTTCCGCTACGCCGCTTTGTCCAAGGGTTAAGCGATTCAGAGACTAGAGTCTTCTCTAGTTCGGTAAGTGGGGGTGCCCGGCGTTCTCGCCGGGTGCCCCTTCTCTTTGTAATCGTGAGGTAAGAAGAATGACCACTGTGGCAACGACGCCGGCAGTCCCGGCCGGCCGGCCGGCTGGGCGCAAGAGCAAACCAGCCGGGGGTGGGATCGGGCGCTACCTGCTGATCCGGTTCCTGCTCATCTTCCCGACCATCTTCATCCTGGTCTCCATGGTGTTCTGGCTGATGCGCGCCACCGGTGACCCGATCACGGCGGCCCTGGGCGGACGCCTGGGTCCGGAGCAGCTGGCGGAACGGATCCACGCGGCCGGCTACGACCGTCCGATCCTGGTGCAGTACGTCGAGTACCTCGGCCAGATCTTCACCGGCAACTTCGGCACCACGATCAGCACGAACCGTCCGGTCTCCGAGGTGCTCCTGACCTACGGTGTGGCCACTGCGGAGCTCGCGTTCTACGGGCTCCTCGTCGCGTTCATCGTCGGCATTCCGCTCGGCATGGTCGCCGCGTACTTCCGGGACAAGGGTCAGGACGCGCTCCTGCGGGTCTTCGCGATCCTCTGCTACGCCACCCCGGTGTTCTTCTCCGGCCTGCTCTTCAAGCTCGTCTTCGCGGTCTGGCTCAACGTGCTCCCCGTCGCCGGGCGCGCCACGACCGGCTCGGAACTCGAGATGCAGCTCCTGACGAACCCGACAGGCCTCTACACGATCGACGCCATCCAGGTTGCCTTTCAGGCCGGGAACACCGACGTGCTCATCGACGTGCTCCAGCACGCCGTGCTGCCGTCCCTTGCCCTCGGCCTCCTTACCGCCGGTGTCTTCCTGCGGCTCGTCCGCACGAACGTCATCGGCACGCTCGGCACGGACTATGTCGACGCAGCCCGGTCGCGCGGAGTGAGCGAGTTCCGGCTCGTGAGCAAGCACGCCTATCGTCCGGCGCTCATCCCGATCATCACCGTCATCGGCCTGCAGATCGCCTTGCTGCTCGGCGGCGCGGTGCTGACCGAGACCACCTTCGAATGGAAGGGCCTCGGCTTCGTGCTGATTGAGTTCATCAAGGCTCGCGACTACGTCGCCGTGCAGGGCATCGTCGCCCTGCTCGCCGTCATCGTCGCCCTGTCCAACTTCATCGTCGACATCATTGCGGCGATCATCGACCCGAGAGTGAGGTACTAGTCATGACCTCGACCTCCGACCTGACAGTCCCGCGCAAGCCCGGCCTGTTCTCCCGCCTGCCCGTCATCCACCAGTTGCGCCAGAGCGTCGGACTGCAGCGCGGGATGCTCGTCGCCGGCCTCGTCATCACCGGCGTCTTCATCCTGACCGCGATCTTCGCCCCCCTGCTCGCACCCTACGGCTTCAGCCAGTTGCGTGATGAGAGCGGCCGGTTCGGTTCGCAGCAGCCCCCGAGCGGCGAGCATCTCTTCGGCACAACGGTGGGCGGGTACGACGTGCTGTCCCGGGTGCTCTGGGGTGCGCAGACTGCGATCTTCGTGATCGTTGTCGCCGTGGTCCTGTCAATCTTCGCCGGTGTGGTGCTCGGCCTGGTCTCCGGATACTTCGGCGGCTGGCTCGACCGCGTGCTCGTCGTCGTCTCCGACGCCGTGTACGCCTTTCCGTCGCTGCTGCTGGCCATCGTGATGTCGATCGTGATCTCCGGTGGGCGGTCCGACCTGATCGGCGGTGTGCTGGCCGCGGCGATCTCGATCACCGTGGTGTTCATCCCGCAGTACTTCCGGGTGATTCGCGCGGAAACCGTGCGGATCAAGGCGGAAGCCTACGTGGAATCCGCTCGCGTGCTCGGCGCCAGCAACAGCCGGATCATGTTCCGGCACGTGCTGCGCAACGCCACCCGCACGCTGCCGCTGATCTTCACGCTCAACGCCTCCGAGGCGATCCTCACCCTCGCGGGTCTCGGCTTCGTCGGCTTCGGCATCGAGCCGACCGCCGCGGCCGAGTGGGGCTACGACCTCAACAAGGCCCTGTCGGATGTCACGAGCGGGATCTGGTGGACGTCACTGTTCCCCGGCCTCGCGATCGTTCTCGTGGTGCTCGGCATCACCCTTGTGGGCGAGAGCCTCAACGACCTGGCCGACCCGCGTCTGCGTGGCCGACGCCGCGTCGCCCAGGCGTCGGGTCTGGTCGCAGAAACCTCCGTCGTTCCCGGTGGCACCCTCGTCGCCGGCCCCGGTGGCCTGGACGGGCTGGAGAGCAACGCAACGCACCCCGACACAGGATTGGAAACCAGGCCATGAACAATGTCCTCACGATCACGAACCTGGGCATCTCCTTCGCCACGGACGCCGGCGCGGTCAAGGCCGTCGACGACGTCAGCCTGACCGTCGCCCCCGGTGAAGTCCTCGCCATCGTCGGGGAGAGCGGCAGCGGAAAGACCGTCACCGCCAAGACGATCCTCGGCCTGCTGCCGGAGACGGCGACCATGAACGGCGCCGTCATCCTCAGCAGCAAGGACGGCTCCAGCGAGAGCAACATCGTCTCGCTCACCAAGCAGCAGCTGCGCCAGGTGCGCGGCACGGACGTCTCGATGGTCTTCCAGGAGCCCTCGACCGCGCTGAACCCGGTGTACACCGTCGGCTGGCAGATCGCAGAGGGCATCCGTGCCCACGGCCAGTTCAGCAAGAAGGAGGCCAGGGTCAAGGCGATCGAGATCCTCGGTCGCGTCGGCATCCCCGACCCCGAGACCCGCGTCAACTACTACCCGCACCAGTTCTCCGGCGGGCAGAAGCAACGCGTCGTCATCGCCATGGCCCTGGTGCTCGACCCGGGGCTCATCGTCGCGGACGAGCCGACGACGGCGCTCGACGTGACCGTGCAGGCCGAAATCCTCGACCTGCTCCGCCGCGTCCGCGCCGAATTCGGCACCGCAATCGTGTTGATCACCCACAACATGGGTGTCGTCGCCGACCTGGCCGACCGCGTCGCCGTGATGTTCGAGGGCAAGGTGGTCGAAGAGGCCCCGGCGCAGAAGCTGTTCAGCTCGCCCCAGCACGAGTACACGAAGAAGCTGCTGGCGGCCGTGCCGCACGTGGGGCAGGGCATCGTCCGGGCCGCGGCCAGGGCGGAGGCTCGCGCACCCGGCTGGGCCGAGCAGACGCCCGTCGTCGAGGCCAAAGACCTGCGGATCGAATACCCCGGCCGGCTCGGCCGCCACGGCTTCACGGCGGTCGACGGGATCAGCTTCTCGATCCGCCCCGGCGAGGTGCTCGGCCTGGTCGGCGAGAGCGGATCGGGCAAGACCACGACCGGTCGCGCCATCGCCGGCCTGACCCGGGTCACGGGCGGCTCGCTCAAGGTCCTCGGTCACGAGATGCACGGGTTCAAGGAACGAGAGTTCAAGAAGTTGCGCAGCGACATCGGCTTCGTCTTCCAGGACCCGGCGTCGAGCTTCAACCCGCTGCTGACCATTGCCGAATGTGTCGCGGAGCCGCTCGTCGTGCACGGCCGGGCGTCCAACCCCGGGGCGGCCCGGGCGCGGGTGAACGAACTCCTCGAGGCCGTTCAGCTGCCACGCGCCTACGGCGACCGTTACCCGCACGAGCTCAGCGGTGGGCAGCGCCAGCGTGCCAGCCTGGCACGTTCCCTCGCCCTCGAACCCTCGTTGCTTATCGCCGATGAGCCCACGTCGGCCCTGGACGTCTCGGTTCAGGCCCGCGTGTTGGAGCTCTTCGCGGAACTTCAGCGGGAGTTCGGCTTCGCGGCGCTGTTCATCAGCCACGACCTGGCCGTCGTCGACATCCTCGCCGACCGCATCGCTGTGCTGTACAAGGGCAAGCTGGTGGAGGAGGGCACCGGCGCCGAAGTCCTCGGCGCGCCGAAGGATCCCTACACCCAGCGGCTGCTCGCTTCGCTGCCGGTGCCGGATCCGGCCGAACAGGCCCAGCGTCGGGAGGGTCTGCGCAAGCTGCGTGCGGCAGGATAGACCCATGACACGCGGCGCCGCACCGGACTACCCGATCACCACGAGTGACCTCACGATCGAGTACCCGGCTCATGGTGCCAGCCCGGCCTTCGTGGCCGTGCATGGGCTCACCCTGCGCGTCGCGCCCGGTGAGGTGCTCGGACTCCTCGGCGAGAGCGGCTCGGGTAAGAGCACGATCGCCCGCGTGCTCTCCGGCGCCGCCTATTCGGGCGGCTTCGGGGGAGTGCGGGCGCAGATCACCGGGGGAGAGGCGGCGGTGCTCGGCATCCCGCTCCGGCGGATCGGCCGACGGGCGCTTGCCCGCCTGACCTACGGGGTGGGCCTGGTGGCGCAGGACGCCGCAGACACGCTTCCGCCCAGCATGACCGTCGCCGAGATCGTCGCTGAACCCGTGCTCGAACGGGACCAGCGCTTCGACCGCAAGGAACTCGACACCCGGGTTGCCACGATGGTGGACGCGGTGCGGCTGCCCTTGTCCCTGCTCGGCAAGTTCCCCTACGAGCTGAGCGGCGGGCAGCGCCAGCGCGTCGCACTGGCCCGGGCCCTCGTGTTCGGCCCGTCGCTGCTCATCGCCGATGAGCCCACCGCCGGAGTTGACGTCACCGTGCGCAACGCCGTGATCGACCTGATCGGTGAGCTGCAGCGCGAACGAGCCTTCTCGGCGCTCGTGATCAGCAGCGACCTGGCCGTCCTGCGCCGCGTTGCGAACCGGATCGGCGTGATGTACCAGGGCGTCCTGGTGGGTCTCGGCACGATCGACGAGGTCTTCGACAACCCGTGGCACCCCTACGTGGCGGGTCTCGGGGCTGCACTGTCCGGAGAAGGACCGGCCGCCCGGGTGCACCTCAACGAGGCCGAGGAGGCCGCGGCGACCGGGAGCGGGATGGCGGAGCATGTCCACGGATCCTGAGACCGTCGCTCAGGCGACGACCGTGCGCTTGACGGGGCAGCACCGGGCCGTGCTGGCCGGCGGCGTCACCGCGCTTCCGCCGGCGGAACGACCCACGCCCGGCCCCATCGCGGTCCTGCCGACTGCCTCCGGGGTCTTCGCCGCGGCCGTTCGCGACGCCGGCGGCCAGGTCGCCGAGCTCTCTGCCGAGACCCGAGGGCTGATCTGGCTCTCGTACAGCCGTGCCGACGATCTCGGGGCCACGCTGGCGGCGAACCCCCAGATCGAATGGGTGCAGCTGCCCTGGGCCGGGGTCGACGGGTTCAGCGGTGTCCTGGCCGCACAGGCCCGGCCCCGACTGCTCTGGACGAGCGCAAAGGGTGCCTACGCCCAGCCAGTCGCCGAGCACGCGCTGGCGCTCACCCTCGCCCTCTTGCGCGTGCTGCAGAAACGCGCGCGGGCAGCAAACTGGAACGCCGTTCCCGAGGGCAGTTCTCTGTACGGCCGTAACATCGTGATCATCGGCGCCGGCGGCATCGCGCTCGAACTGATCCGCCTCATCGCACCCTTCGGCGCCGTCGTCACGGTCGTCCGCCGAATCGCGGCGCCGGTGCCCGGGGCCGCGCGCACCGTGCAGACGGATGCCCTCCACGACGTGCTCCCCGATGCGGACGTGGTCGTCGTGGCCGCCGCGCTCACTGCCGGAACCCGGCAGCTGCTCGGCGCCGAGGAGTTCGCCCTCATGCCGGCGCACGCGAACCTGGTCAACGTCGGCCGGGGAGCCCTCGTCGACACCGACGCCCTCGTGGCTGCCCTCGCTGCGGGCGAGATTGCCGGTGCAGCGCTCGACGTGACCGATCCGGAGCCGCTGCCGGACGGGCATCCGTTGTGGAGCGAACCTCGCTGCCTGATCACGCCGCACATGGCCGACACGCCCGAGATGACAGCGCCCCTGCTCGCCGAGAGAATTCGCCTCAATACGCGTGCTTTCCTTGACGATGGGCGCTTCGTCGGCGTTGTCGACCCCCGGTCCGGCTACTGACGGGCCGAGTGGATTTGGCACACGGTGAACCTTTGGTAAAGTAGCAACGCTGTGTTCAAGCGTTTCATGTTCAAAGCATTCCTCGATAGCTCAATTGGCAGAGCAGCCGGCTGTTAACCGGCAGGTTGTTGGTTCGAGTCCAACTCGGGGAGCGAAAGGCCGTTCCGGGCTCCACCCTGGACGGCCTTTTTTCTTCCCTCGCCGCAGAAGGCGTGCACGACGAAAGGCGGTTCGGGTGGACCCCTGGCTCATCCTCAGTGCCGTCCTCGCCCTGACTGTCGCGGCGCTGCTCGTGCTCTGGATCAGGGCCGCCGCGAAGGCCCGGCACACCGTCTTCGACCGCATTGCCGCCGAACGCCTGCGCATCGAGCTGGAGCTCGCCCTCGCCGAGCAGCAAGGGCGCCTGGGCATCATCGGCGAGCTGCAGGATGGCGCCATCCTCTCGCTCGCCCAGCTGATCACGCGCGCCGAGGGTGCGAAGTACGCGGCCAGGAGCGACCCGTCGACGGTCGTTCGTGCGGCGGCCGCGCTCGTCGACGACGGGCGGATCGCCCTGGCCGATATGCGCCGGGTGCTGACGCTCGTGCGCGACGGTGAAGCATCCAACCGGCCAACGCCAAACCTGCAGTCCACGGAAGACCTGGTTCGGGTCATGCGGGATGCGGGGCTCGAGGTGAGCCTCACGGAGTCGGGGGAGAAGTTTCCGCTGAAGCCGGGGGCAGAGTTGGCGATCTACCGGATCCTGCAGAGCGCGCTGGCCAACACACTCGTCCACGGCGGCGTCGGCACCTCGGCACGGATTTCCTTCACCTGGACCCAGGGCGGTCTGCAGCTGCTCGTCGATGACGATGGCATCCGGGCCGCCGCCCGACGCGAGGGAGGCAGCGAGGGCGACATCGCGGCACGCACCTCGTACACGATCGATGATGATCTGAAATCTCTCAGTGGCAGCCTCACCGGCGCCGGCCTCACCCAGATGCGGGAACGCACCCAGGCTTTCGGCGGCGTCTTCAGTGCGCGCACGGTACCGGGCGTCGGTTTCTCGGTGTCGGCAATTTTCCCCTCGCTGCGGTTCCACAACGGCGTCCACGGCGTCGACCTCGGTCGCTGAAGGGCCGCCCACATGAATGACCCCGGCGGCTTCGACCGCCACCACAGGTCGGCCGCGCGAGCCGGCCTGGCGGTCGGCCTCGCTACCGCGGCCTACGGGATTTCTTTCGGGGCGCTGTCGGTGGCGTCCGGTCTGGACATCTGGCAGACCTGCTTCATCAGCCTCGTCATGTTCTCGGGAGGGTCGCAGTTCGCCCTCGTCGGGGTTCTTGCCGCCGGCGGTGCGGCAGCCGGTCCCGCCGCCATTGCCGGTGCGGCCCTCCTGGGCACGCGCAACGGCATCTACGGGATCCGCACCGCGCCCATCGTCGGCGGTGGCCCGTGGAAACGGCTCGCCGCCGCCTGGATCACCATCGATGAATCAACCGCCGTTGCCCTCGCCCAGCCGACGCCCCGCAGCCGGCGGACCGGTTTCTGGGTGACCGGCATCGCCGTCTTTGTGGGCTGGAACCTCACCACACTGGCGGGCGCGCTTATCGGCGAGGCACTCGGTGATACGCGTGCCTTTGGTCTGGATGCCGCGGCCGCCGCCGCATTCGTCGGTTTGCTCTGGCCACGACTGAAGCGGGTGCAGGCGGGAGCGGTGGCTGTCGCCGCGGCAGTGGTCGCGGTGGTTCTGACCCCCGTGCTGATGCCCGGCCTGCCCGTGCTGGTCGCCGCGCTCGTCGCGGTCGCCATCGGCCTGTTCAATTGGCTGGGGACACCGGATGGCCCCGCACCGGTTCCCGGCGCGGCCCCGTCGATGTCCGACGCCACCCTGCCGGTTCCGGAAGACGTCCTGCCGGTTCCGGGTGCCGCCCTGCCGGCGTCCGGCACGCGCGTGGAGACGGCCTCGTGACGTTCTGGCAGATCATCATCCTCGCTTCCATCGCGGTGCTGGCCCTCAAGGTCGCCGGATACCTGGTTCCGCCCAGCCTGCTGGAGAAACCCGCCGCGGCACGCGTGGCCGACCTCTTGACGATCGCCCTCCTGGCTGCCCTCGCGGCCGTGCAGACCTTCGGCGCCGGCGAGGAGATCGTGGTCGACGCCCGGGTTCCCGCGGTCGTCGTGGCGATCGCACTGTTCGCGCTGCGCGTGCCGTTCATCCTGGTCGTTATTGCGGCGGCAGGCGTCGCGGCGGGGATCCGGGCGCTGTCGTGAATTGCGCTCCGTCCGCCTAGGCGCTGTTTGACCGGACACTGCCAGTCGTGTCTGTGTCTGTGTCTGTGTCTGTGTCTGCGTCCGCCTCGATGGCGGGGAGGGTGACGGGGGAGCTAAGGTGCAGGGCCGCTTTGCTGGCGAGGCGGATCGGGGTTTGGCCGGGATCTTTCCCGAGTGGGGGAACGAGCCAGTAGGTTCCGGTTGCCTCTCGTGTGATCGTCCAGCCTTCGTTATGGAGGCGGAGATGGTCTGGTCTGCAGAGCAGGATGCCGTCGGCGATGTTGGTGAGGCCGACCNGGCCGACCTTGGCGAGCCATTCGTTGATGTGATGCGCTTCTGTCCAGGAGGGGGGTTTGTCGCAGCCGGGCCAGAGGCAGCCGCCGTCGCGGACGGCGAGGGCGAGTTTTTGGCGTTCGGTGAAGAGGCGTTTTTCCCGGCCGATGTCGACGACCTGGTCGTCGTCGAAGGCGATCGCGGTGAATCCGTCGCAGAGGTGCCGGTCGATGTCGGCTTGGGGGATCGGGTCGGGGTGGCCCTCGATCGCGCCGTGGTCGTGGAGTGCGCCGTGGTCGGTCGTGCTGCCGTTCCCGGTCGTGGTCGTCCCGTTCCCGGTCTGGCTCGTCCCGTTCCCGGTCTGGGTGCCGGGGGTGCCCCGTTGCACGACCACTCGTGCGGTGGGCCGGGAGCCGGAGAACACGGTGCCGGGGTCGGCGTTGACGGCGATGTGGATGAGTTCGATGAGGGTTTCGGCGTGGATTTGGTTGGTGCT